>CAZGYS010000805.1:0-2823 GCA_964530305.1 uncultured Leptospiraceae bacterium | reverse complement strand
AATGAAGCGGCCCTGCTGGCGGCGCGTCGCAATAAACGCCGCGTAACCCAGGAAGAACTGGAAGAAGCCAAGGACAAGGTCATGATGGGGCCGGAGCGAAAGTCCTTCCTGATTTCGCCCAAGGAAAAGGAAGTCATCGCCTATCATGAGGCGGGTCACGCCATTCTTGGAACCTTGCTGCCCCATTCGGAGCCGGTTCACAAGGTTACCATCATTCCGCGCGGTCGCGCCCTGGGTCTGACTCAGCAACTGCCGGAAGACGACAGGCATATTCAGCCCAAGAAATACTGGGAAGACAGGATTTGCGTTCTCATGGGCGGCTACATCGCCGAGGAACTGACCTATGGTGATACGGCCACGGGTGCTTCCAACGATATCCAGGTTGCCACGAACATCGCGCGGCGCATGGTCTGTGAATGGGGTATGTCGGAGAAGCTGGGCACGATTAATTATTCCAGTGATAATGAATCGGTGTTCCTGGGTCGTGAGATTTCGTCTTCGCGCTCCTACAGCGATGAAACCGCTTCCTCCATCGATTCCGAGGTGAAGCACATCATCCAATCGCAACTGGATCGTGGTCGCGGGCTAATCAAGGAAAATCGCCACAAGCTGGAAGGAATCGCCAAGGCGCTGCTCAGTCAAGAGACCATCAGCGCCGAGGAACTCAACAGCATCGTGGGTCCCGCCGCCAGCGAAAACCAGCGTCGTCTGGTGGAGCTGCAAAGCGAAGGCGATGACGGCGCCGGCTCCGGTTCCGAGCCCGAAGTAGCCCCCACTCCGGCGTGACGGCCGGGGTCCTCGGGGGCCCCGGTAATCGCATAAAGCAAAAAGCAAGCGAAACTAAAACAAAACAAGCCGAGTCGTCCGGGGGAGGGCGATTCGGCTTTATTGGTAGTGCATGGACGACGAGTTAGAAAAGCTGTTATCCAATCCTTTCGACGGCGGGGCCGCGAAATCGAGCGGCGGTGACGCCGGGTTCGAAGGCGATAAGTCCGCCATCCTGCGCAGCATCAAGGAGCATGCTCAGGACATCACGTCTCGCGCGGTACATGATTACTCCGGCTTTCGCTCGGGCGTGGACGTGGTGTTGCGCCCCCACATCTCATCGGGAGAACTTATTCAGAATCGCCTTTTCTCCGACGGCGCCCCCGCGCGAGTGCAGGAACTGGTGGCGCCCCACGCCGGCCGCTTTCGCGTAAACTTCGAGGAACTGTCCAAGACCTATCGCACCTATGTGGAAACCGCCGTGGAGGAAGTCCTGGCCCGGGAAGCCGAACGCCTGCGCCGTCGGTATTTCCAAAGCGAAGCCACGCCCGAACAGCTTGACTTCATCAAGTTCAAGCGCTTCTACGAAAAGATTAAGACCTTCAATGAAATCGCCAAGAAAGACTGGCGCGAAATCCAGAAATTCATCGATACCTTCTCGGTTATTTCCGAGACCCGTTCCCTCGTGGCGGACATCGAGAACGAGCATCTGCGCAACATCAACTTGCTCATGCGTCAGACGGATTCCTTCCTGGACGCCTTGAAACTGCACATGCAGGTCGAGGAAGAAACCTTGGATCAGATCACGGGTAGCTGGCGCGTCGTGGCCACCTACAGCCCGGACGTCCGCTATACCATGCCGGCCTTCTTCGGCGATGAGCGCGTGGAGCAGCCCGATGAGAACGTGGACGCGGGCGTGCCCGACGACGACGGCTCTGAGACGCAGGGTTCCATCGCCCGTAATATCGTTATTGAATCCCGCGAACACAAGCTCAATCGCGCCAGCGTCTTTTCGGCCAAACTGCTGGGAAGCCGAGATTGGAATCGGACGCCGCACTATAGTTTCGAGGTGCCCGTCGCCTACTACGATGAATGCCTGGATAACTTCAAGAAGGCCTACCAGGTAAACATCGATCCCAATGACGTGAAGGGTCCCATGAATACGGCGGCGGCCCTGGTGCGCGCGGGCGAAGGTAAGAGCGTGCTCAATAAATACGTCACCATGGTACACCACAGCCTGGAAGAGATCACCGACGAATTGACGAACAAGGATTTCCCCGGTCTGGAAAAGCCGCTGGTTTTTCTATACCACGCCGGTCCGGGCGTCATGTATCGAACCCTGCTCACGACTTTCAATCGTCGTCGCATCGGTGAAATGTTTTATCTGGACGGCAACACGAACAACCAGGAGATCCCCGCCGAGCTCGTGAAGAAGGAGCTCATCGACTGGTGGAACGACAAAATGGAATCGCTCACGGGGGAAGAGGTGGATTCGTATCTGACCTATTCCCGGGCGCTGGAGATGGTTAAGAAGGACTATCGCGCGCTCTACGACGAGGGCGGTGTCATGCGTAAAAAGGAACAACCCGGCGCCAACTACTTCGGGCTCGAGAAGTGGATGAAGCAAAATCGCACGCGCGTCTTCGGTCTACGGAAGGTCGAGGTTTTTAAGCGGTTTTTGAATAATACGATTCTTTCATCCTGGGCGATTCACCACGCAGCACACTGAATAAAGAGGATCACGAATTGTTCTAATCAGCACGAATGTCGCGAATTGTGGGAGCGGCGATTTTGTTGGCGTGCTCCTCACGTATTTTGCTTCGTCACGACCCCGACGAAAACAAGCGAGCCACTTAAATAGGCAATCCAGCTAACGACCCTGCATCGAGTTTTCTTCACCTAATGGTGATATGATTCCTAAGTTAGAGCTTGCTCTCCGTCGTGACGAGCGGATCATGCGTTTCCTTACTATCAAGCTGGACAAGTACGGCGTGAAGTATAACGATGACAAACGCAATGGTCTGATCGGTAAAAAGCGAGAAGACAAAGAAGAAGCAA
>CAZGYS010000804.1:0-2837 GCA_964530305.1 uncultured Leptospiraceae bacterium | reverse complement strand
GGCAAGGCTTCCCGTCTGTTTTCGCGTGGGACGGGATCGCCTCGTGAACTGGTCCGGCGCTGAATCACGCTCGTTTTTTTCTGGACGGTTTCCCGACCGGTAAAGCTCAATGGGCCGAGCGATTTATTCGTTTCCGCCATGTTTGATGCCGTTTTCGCATATGTGGTCGTCTTCGGCGGCCTGTTCGCCCTCCTGCTCGGTGCGGGGCGACTGCTGGCCGGAGAAAAGGAGCCGGGCGATTACTATCTGGCCGCTCTGTTCTTTTGCCTGGGCGTGATGCTGCTGTGCTTCGTCGCCGACATGCGCGGTGTATTCATGGTCTTTCCTCACGCGGCCGTATTTACCCTGCTTACGCTGCCCCTGCTGGGGCCGCTCATGTACGTATACTTCAGTCGCGCGTTGAACATGGAGACGAGGAGTAAGCCTTATCGCCTCATCCATGCGTGGCCCGCGCCGGTTATGCTGCTGCTCATGGCGCCCATTGTATTTCGTCCGGCGGAATTTAAATTCGCTCTGTACACGAATAATCTCTACTCGCCGGAACTGAAATTCCTGCGCGGGTACCAGGACGTCGTTCTAATTTTCATCATGCTGGTGATGCTCGTTTACCTGGGTGCGCTCTTGCGGCGCATGTCGTTCATGTGGGAGGCGGGGGCTCTGAAGCGGGAAAGGTCCAATCGCATCGGTACGGCCATCATCGTTGGGGCCATGGTGAATATCCTGTTGTATATGCTGGGGCAGGTCGCCAACGACGGTGGTTTGCTGTTTCGCCTGGCGGCCATGATGACTTCCGTGTTGCTGGCGGCCATCTACCTGCTGGGGCAGCGCAGTCCGAGCTTTCTGCCGTCCCTGCGCACGCAAGCGGCGCGGGCACGTTACGAAAAGTCGCGCATTAAGGGTCTGGACGTGCGGGCCATTTCCCGCCGCATGCATGAGTTGATGGAAACCGATAAGCTCTATTCGGATGAAGATCTGACCCTGGCGGATCTGGCCCGGGAGTTGTCGGTTTCATCGCACCAGTTGTCCGAGATTCTAAACGAGCACATTCAAAAGAGCTTCAAGAATTTCGTGAATGAATTTCGAGTCGGGGCCGCCCGGGAAATGCTGGAGCGGGAACCGGAGCGGACCATCCTGTCCATCAGCGCCGCCGCGGGTTTCAATTCCAAATCGTCGTTCAACGCGGTATTTCGAAGCATGACGGGCAAGACGCCGACGGAATATAAAAAGGAAAAGGCCGGCCTATCTTCTTGAAGCGGTGTATGATATGTCAGGCCACTGAAGGCACGGAAAGGTTGAAGGGTCAACGGCACTTTCGACCCTTGGACCGTTCACCCGTTTCACCGTCTAGCGTTCCCCCGTCCGCCGGCCCCCGTGGTTAGTCCATCCGTATAAACCTGAACGTCCCGGCGTACACCCCCGGACGACTTGATTTTCATTTTCGGATATATTCCTCCCATCCCCACGGAGGAAGAAATGAACGAAATCACGAAATTATTGAGCGGCTACTTCGCGGCCGAGATGACCATGTGGCTCACCCGCTATACCCTGGTGGCCGGCGGTGCTTTTCTGGTGGTCTGGGTGCTCTTCCGTAAGTACTTCGCGAAGCGACGCATTCAGGACGTCTTCCCGAAGGCCTCACGGCATTGGAAGGAGATCGGTTGGAGCCTGGCCACCTTCCTGGTCTTTGTTACCATCGGGACATCCATATTTCTCTTCAAGAAAAACGGTTACACTCAGATTTACACCGACATCGACAAGTACGGCTGGGGTTGGTACATCGCCTCATTCTTTGTCTTTATCGTTTTACACGACGCCTATTTTTACTGGGCCCATCGCTTCATGCACTGGAAGCCGGTCTTCAAGCACGTGCACGCGGTGCATCATCATTCCACGAATCCGTCGCCCTGGGCGGCCTTCGCCTTTCATCCCCTGGAAGCGGTGCTGGAATACGTCTTCCTGTTTCCGCTGATATTTATTCTGCCCTTTCACTATACGATTCTGATCATGTTCACCAACTACATGATTGCCATGAACGTCATGGGGCACCTGGGCTATGAACTGTATCCCCGCAAGTTTTCCAGCCACTGGTTCGGCAAATGGCATACGACGTCGACGCACCACAACATGCATCACAAGTACTTCAATTGCAACTACGGTTTGTACTTTCAGTGGTGGGACCGCGCGTTCGGCACGAATCATCCCGAGTATCACAACCAGTTCGATGCCGTGCGGGAACGAGAAATCGCCCCGGGCGAAGCCGTGGCGGCGGGCGCGAAACGGGCCGCCTGAAGCGGCGTGTCCGTGTAGCGGGCACGGCGTCCGAGAAAAATGTAGGGCGCCAGGCCGCTACCCGCGAACTGAGCGCGAGGGCCGATTCTTAATGCTCCTCGTTTGAGATACAGACGGGCGATGGTCTTGTTGCGGGAGCCCAGGCGAACGCCGTCCAAAAGCCAGTGGTTGCACTCGGGACCCGTGACGAAGAAACGCAGGTCTCGCGCTTTCGCCGAGGCGGCGCGAATGCTCGTATCCGCGGCGGCCTTGATGTTCAACTGAACGAAGACGGCGCAACGGCGAACGCACAGCAGGGTCGCTCCGGGTTCCAACCGCAGTGACCGAAAATGATAGTCGCCGCCGTTCAATTGAATGAGCCGGTTGCCGGGAATGCGTAAATCGCCGTAGCGGCCGGGCTGGAGTCGGGTGGAATTCGGCGAAGGCGCGCCCTTACCGGGGCGACTCTCCCGAAAAACAGGCAGCCGCGGCGCGGTCAGGGACGCGATTCCGGTTCGGGCAACTTCGACCCCGGGGGCCAGCTCCAGGGTATTGGCCTGAATGAGTCC
>CAZGYS010000803.1:0-2857 GCA_964530305.1 uncultured Leptospiraceae bacterium | reverse complement strand
TTCACGGATTGGATTTTATCGCGCACCGACGCGTACATCTCTTGCCGTATTGTTTTAAAATAACGGTACTTTCCGTCGGGACCTTGAACCATTTCCTCCCGGGTCAAACCGTCATCCTGGAAGCGAGCCTGCATGATTTCCTTCAATCCGGGGGCATATCGAAAGCTTCCCGTGGAAATCCAGGCCACCCGGTCGGGATCAATGCGATCGAAAATACGGTCGATCAGGGCGTGGTACTCCTCTTCCCAGCCCTCGAAGTAAATGAGCGGATCCAGGTGAAAACCCAGCTTGTAACCGGCCGCCTGAACCTTCTCGGCGGCGGCCAGGCGCTCTTCCAGATTGGCGGTATCGTCCTCGACTCCGTCCACGACCGCCGGAGGATTCACGGACCAGGCCACCACGGTGCGGCCACGATGGTCCAGATCCAGCAAGGCGTCTACGTTGGCCGACTTGGTCTTGAGTTCCAGGGTGGCGTTTTCCATCCCGGCGAACTTTTCCACCAGCAGCTGGGAGAGCCCGGTGAGTTCATCCAGCGCCAGGGAGTCCGTATACTCGCCCGTCCCGATACGAAAGTGATGCTTCTTGTTCTTCGTACGCTGGTCCAGCTCGGTGAAGAGATCTTCCATGTTCCCGAAGAGGGTCATGAGGGGATTGTTCATGAAGTTCTGCAAGTAGCAGTAGTGGCAGTCAAACAGACAGCCGATGCCGAAGTTGATGACGGCGTAATTGCAGCAGACCATGCCGTCCGAGCCCGGGCAGGCCGACATGAACTTACCATTGTATTTGTATAGAAGAACGGTGTCTTTCTCGCCGCCTCGATCCCCGGAGCGCATGCCCGCTTCCTGAATGGGAGCCGGATCATCGATAATCTCGATTTCCATGCCGGGACGCGCCCGCTCACGCACATTCCGAGCCAGGACGCCGTCGGCTACTTCTCGATGAATATAGATCTTCTTGATGGAATCAATGGTCTTCATGGCATCGCGCTCGCTGGAGCCAGAAAAGCGAGAATAGGCCGCGGGGACCAGTCTTAAATGTCCGGCCTGGCGCGGTTTATACCGAGCTTATCTTTTTCCAAAGCGGGAACACAAAATTGACATTAAGTAGCCGGGCCATGAGTATTGAATAACGCAGGCAATGCATCACATCGCCGCGAAAAATAAATTCGAGGGCCTGGCAATGAAAAAGAGTTTGAAGCGAGTATTGAAAGGAATGCAGATCGGAGTGGGGATCCTGATTCCGCTGTTGCTTGTTCTGGGGGGCGTCCTCCTGGCCGACGCCTTGCATGTATTCCAGGGCGGCAATGTCGTTTCGGCCTCCCAATTGAACGCCAACTTCAATAAGCTGCCTCCCGTGGGCGGCATCATCGCCTGGCACAAGAACCTCAGCGGCGCGCCGGCCTTGCCCGACGGCTGGGTGGAATGTAATGGCCAGTTGATCAGCGATTCCGAATCGCCCTTCAATGGTCAAACGACGCCCAATCTGAATAATCCGGTCAACGCCTGGAACTCGCGCGGCGTATTTCTGCGAGGTCACACTTCATCCGGCGTATTCGAGAACGACGCCTTCCAGGCACACAAGCATAATGATAATGGACACACCCATTCCACGAACGCCATTACCATTACGGGGGGCGGCCCGTCCCTGGCCCAGGGCGGTTTGTCCTTGCCCACCGCCACGAACGGCACCGGCTTCGCGGATCTCACGGATCCCGTCGCATCCAGCGGCGGCACGCCCCGCTTCGGTCAGGAAACCGTGGCCGTGAATATGTCCGTGGTCTGGGTCATGCGAATCAAGTGACGGGCATGCGCGAATGATTTGACCACGAAGTTCACAAAGAGCACGAAGGGGAATATGAGCGACGATCGCATTAAACGGTTACGCAAACAAAAGCAGCTCAACGAAGAGTTGCTGGGGATGGCGGGCACCGAAGAGGTGGGCGACATCCGCAAGCTGCTGGATCGCGGCGCGGAAGTGGACGCTCGGGACGAGGACCAGGGCACGCCCTTGATGCGAGCGGCCGAAGGCGATAACAAGAAAGTCGCGCGCCTGTTGCTGGAAAGGGGCGCGGACATCCATGCCCGGGACGAGGAAGGCAAGACCGCCTTGATGCATTGCTGTTACGGCGGCAATCGCAAGCTGACCACGCTTCTATTGGAAGCCGGGGCCGAAATCGACGCCCGTTGCCGCGAGGGACAAACGGCGCTCATGTATGCCGCCATTTACGGCGGCCCCGACATCATCGAGATACTGGCGGAAGCGGGAGCGGACCTGAACGCGACGAGCTCGCCTTCGGGCGATTACCTGCACCTGGAGAAGCCCTCCACGGAACACGTCCAGTCGGCCTTGAACTCGGGACGCAAGGTGCTCATCGGCGAACCGGACGTGGGCGGCATGACGGCCTTGATGCTGGCGGCCGACCATGACGAGGACAGGACCGTGGAGGCCCTGATCAAGGCGGGCGCGGACGTAAGTCGAAAGAACGCCGCAGGCGAAACCGCCCTTTCCCTGGCCACAGGCGAAATCACGCGCGAACTCCTGAAACAAGCCGGCGCCTGGAAGTAGTTCGCGCGCGAAGTCCTACTTCACTCGCGCCGCCGCGATTTCCACGAGATTACGAATCCGCAATTCCACCAGCGTCGCCGCTTCCTTGAGCAGGGCGCGGCCGTCCTTTTCATCCACCAGCAGGGAAAAACGAATGATGCCGCCCGTGGTGTGGGTAAAGAACAGCGCGAACGCCTTGATGTCGCTTTTGCGCAGACCGGGCACCAGCGGGAGCAAAGCATTGGAAAACAGCTCCGCGTTACGATAACTGTCCGCCGCGTCCTGGTCCACCAGGCGGGGATCGGCCTGGATG
>CAZGYS010000802.1:0-2860 GCA_964530305.1 uncultured Leptospiraceae bacterium | reverse complement strand
GTCAGCCGCGTTCACCACAAGGATCGCACCGTCCATCTGGGCGGCACCGGTGATCATCCCATGGCCGTGCAAATACGTTCTTTTGATTGAGGTCCGCAACAGGCCGCCAGTAGGCCGGCGGTCGCCATTAAAACCGTAGCAATACCAATGTTCTTCATACGGGTCCGACGGACCCCGGCACGAGGAAGTTCGCGGCCCGGTGAATTTTCCGGCGATTCATGCTAAACGATACAGGATGGGAACGACGAAGGGAAGGAAAAAATAGCGACGGGAATTGTCCATGCCCGATAAAATGCTTCCAAAGGCAAAAGAACGGCGGGCTCAAGTAAACGAAGCGGTCACTCGCACGGAGGCGAGTGTGTCGCGGAGGCCATGGAGGGCCGAGAGCGACCAGGGTCCGGGGACAATCGCAAGTCCCCGGGGGTTCGGGAGGGGCCGGCGGCCCCTCCCGAATGTTATTTTACGAAGGTGCCTTCGCGGGCGCGGTCGGAGAATTTTACCCATACCGTGCCGCCGCCTTTCGCGGCTTTCAGCAGTTCGTTTTCGTAGCCGTTGGCCGGCGCTTCGAAGCGACCACCGCTGCGTTCGCGAGCACAGGTCGATTGACCGCTGGTCCAGGGGCCGGTGCCCCGGGTAACATACCAGTTACCGCTTGAGTCCTTGCAAGCGAAGCGATAGCGATTGTTGCAGTTCGCGTCGTTCCAGCGACCATTGCCCCACTGAGAAGCACAGTCCTCATTGCCGCCCCAGTTATTGGGCTCATTGCGGTCCCAGCTCCATACCGCCGCGGCCAGACGTCCGTCGGTGGGGGTGAGCTTGTCCGTTCCGGGCAGGTTCACGCCGCAGCGAACCATGTAGGACATGTTCGTGGGGGTGGTTTTCTGGCCGGGGCTGCCGAACCAGGCGCTGAGGGTGGTCAGGTCTTCCCAGTGACGCACCAGGTTGTTGTTGTAGTCGTTGCGATTCGCGCCGGTGGAGCAAGAGGGATAGTTGCGAATATCGCCGCCGCTTTTCACCTTGCTGAACTTGAAAACCCACTTGCCGTAATCGCTGTGGTCGCAACCGGCACCGGTGAGGATGATGTTCTTACCCGCGTTCAGGATTTGCTGCTTGCTCATGTTGATGGGCAGGTCCTTGCAACCACCGGACGGACGATAAATCAAATCGCCCAGGCGACTCTTGATTACATTAATGGCGTCCTGCTTTTTGTTGTCCATGTGCTCTTCGATGTAGATGATGAGGACTTCGCTTCGGTTGGAACGAATCCAGCTGTTGATTTCATCGATGCCTTCGCTCAGGTGACGGTCGTAGGAAGAACAACCCAGGTGATTGCCCTGGCCGTGGCAGAGCAGCGGTTTCTTTCCCCATTCCCAGGGCCAGCCTTTCATGCTGAAGTAATAGTGCACGTCGAGCTCGATGGCGCGAACGTCCATGCGCAACTGGTCTTTAATGGAATAGGTGTGATTGGGATCCAGATAGCGAACGGCGGTGCGATACGCTTTACTGTTATACGTGTTGTGCGTATAAACGAAGAGCGCGTCTTTCATCGGCACATTCAGGTCCAGGTTGCGCTGGGACTTGAGAGCTTTGTGCTCCCAGGAACGCTGATACTTATCCACCGGCGTTTCGGGCGGCTTGGACGGACGGCGTCTCGAATTCATGACGAACAGTCCGGCTAGAATCACCAGGGCAATCGCCGCGGATTGAAACACCATGTATTTACTTTGTAGTTTCATTTGTAATCTCCTGCAATCTGCTGTGTATATATTGGAGTTTTCGAACTCCCCCTCTTAAGGTGACAGGGATGCGATTCTTGACACCCTGTCTTGACACTCTGTAATTGTTTTACGGGAGTTCTAAAGCAAATCGCGTACCTGATCCGGCATGGTAAGAGACTTATAAGTGATTCTAAGGGGCTTATAAGTGGAATTTGGGATTTTTTTTTAATTTTCGCGAATCCCGGCTACAATAGTGCCGTTTCCCAGTAACAATCGTTACATTTCATGCTATGCGGGCGAATGCATGTAAGAAATGCCACTTATCGGGACAGTAACGGCCGTTACAAAACAAATCATAACGATTAGTGATAATCCCTGCACCATATAAGGGCAATTTTGCATGAATAATTCGGCAAAGATTGTCCTGACCCTCTTTTCGGAGCGGTATTCTTCATTATGAGATCAATCGCTCTGTGGGGATTTATCTGGATTGGTGTGCTGTCCTGTTCCGGTCCGAACATCTATAACCCGGGGGATCCGGCGTCGGATGAGTACTACCTGGCCGGCCTCATTCGCTGCGGTCTGGGCGATCCGGAGGTTTGTCCCACAACCGCCGCCGCCGGCGACGTGGATCCCGGTAGTCTCTTCGGCCGGGTGCAAGCGAGCACGAACCAGACCCTGACGGACAGCACGACAACCACCGTCGCCATGGATACCCTGGTTCAGGACACGGGCAATTTCTTCGGCGGCGCCGCCGCTTCCACGGCGACCATTCCTCGGAGCGGCAACTATATCTCGATTCTCGGCGCGTCCTTCGCGGCCAATGCAAACGGCTACCGCGAATTCGGAATATCGCGAAATGGCACCGGGGTCAACGTCATGAATCGCCTGGCCAGCGACGGAGCCACCGTCACGGCCGCCACGCCCATGCATATCGGTTCCCTTACCCAGGGAGATGTCATCTCCATCGGGGCCACTCAAACCAGCGGCGGCAACCTGGATCTGGTGGGAGGCGATTTCGCGGCCTTTCAAATAGCCCGTCTGGGGGGAGCGATATCCGGCGCGGCCGGCGTAACCATAACGACGGGGTTCTCCATGAACTCGGCCACACGCGGATCATCGGTAGGCGCGAGAAGCCTACC
>CAZGYS010000801.1:0-2861 GCA_964530305.1 uncultured Leptospiraceae bacterium | reverse complement strand
CGCTAAATCGTCCAGACCCGTATCGTATTCGAAACTATTCAGATACAATTCGCTCGAGAGCAGACCCGCGGGATCGAATTTGTAATAACCGAGCGCATCGCCCGCGCCGGCGGTCTGGAGCATGTACGCGGTAAGCTCGGCGCTGGTCAGACCCGTGCCCGTCTTGCCGGTAAGGTCCGCGTCGATGCTTGTTTGAAAGGCATCCGCGTCGGCTCCCGTCTCTCCATAATAGTTGCGCAGGATATAATCGATACGCGTGGCGTCGGCCACCGCGGTGGTGACCGTGCCCTCGTATTTCTCATCGGCCAGCCACAGATTCAACGCCGTCAAATCGCCCGGCGTCAAGGCTGCGGTTTCGCTCTGCTGAAAATAGCGTTCCTTCGCGTGCAGCTCTTTTAACTCGGCCGGCAGATAGAAAGACGCATTGCGCGAATCATAGGCTGCCAGAAACGCATCCAGCTTGCCGATGTCCGCGGTCTCAAAGGGCCCGACCGCCAGCAAGAACGCCGCTCTAGCCGTCGCCCGATCCGAGGCGATGTTCTCATCCAGATCGTCGCGCCCGCGCAGATACCGCGTAAAAGATTCGGCCAGAGCGAAATCGCGCAGCTCCGTGGGCATGTCCGTATGCGGCACATAGGCCTGGTCGGACACCGTCGTGAACTTGCGATACGCATCTTCCAGGGCATAAGCCCCGAGCTCCGCGCGTAGACTCGCATCCTGTTTATCCAGGAACTCGCTCAGGTCTTTTTGAATGCCCGCGTTGGATAGAATGGATTTCGCGTTATACAGTTCCAGTTCACGCTTCAGTTCGTCCAGACGCGCATTGGCCAAAGGCGCCCCCAGAAACTCGGCCTTCTGCTCCGCGGGCCTACCATTCTGGTCATATATATAGAAGCGACCCTGCTTGAGGCCCTCCACAAACACGCCCACGCTGCGCTGGTCCGCTCGCTGAGACAGAAACGCCTGCACCAGACCCGCGCGACGGACTTTCCACCACTGCTCGGTGAGCGTGCCCATGCCCGTCTCGAGCGCCGGCGCGAAAGTGAATTCGCCTCCGGCCTTCGTCTTGAGTTCATTGTATTTCGTGAGCAGCGCCTCGACCTGCGCGCCCGCCTGAATGAGGGACTGCCCGCTCCCCTGCATGGCCTGCATGAGACCGCGCATCTCGCCCAGCAGGGTTTCGCCCGCGGCGTGAAGCTCGGATTTCGTCTTCGCGCGCTCCAGCTCCGCGTCCGAAAGCGTCAGTTCGGAGGCGATGGCCGTCGTATCATTGGCCGCCAGCGCCGCGAAAGCGCGATGGGCTTTCAGGAATTCCAACTGGCCCATCTCGTCGGTGAGCAGTTTCGCTTCGGCCAGGATTTCATTCAAAGAGCTATTGTATTGCTCACCCTTGAAGGCTTTCTCCAGCAAGAAGCGTCCGATCTTTTCCACGGCATCGCGCACCAGCGCGCCGTTGATGTCGCCATTGCCGCTGTCCTTGTATGCAACCACGCGCGAATCCAGCCCGGAGACCTTCGCGGTGATGTCCGTGAGAGCGTCGGTCTGCGCCTGTTTCGCCGCGGCGATGGCCGGCGCCGTCACGCCCAGCATGGTCATGCGTTGCTGCACGGCCTGATCGGCCAGGGCATAGGCGGTCGTGGCGGCCTGCACCTTGCGACCCGAATCGGCGTGACCGAATTTCAAATCGGCCAGCGAACGCAACAGGGCGTTATCGCCCGAGCCCACCACGCGATACAGGGTCGGGTTCGCGTCAATCGCGTCCTTTTCGTCCTGGGCCATGGCCGCGTATTTCGCTTCGGGGATCAGTTCGATGTTGGCCAGATTCGGGAATACCAGGTTCACCTGCAGCAGAATCGCAAGCCCCGCGGTGTTCGCGTTCACCAGCGCCACCTGCATTTCATCGCGGTGCTTCTTTTGTTCGTCATAGGCCGTGCGCATGGCGTCGCTTTTGGCAACGACGGCGGCCACGAGATTCAGATAGGTCGTGGACGTAGTGTCCGTCGGTTGCGCGGTCTTGTGGGCTTCCAGGGCGGCGTTGGCCGTATTAAATTCAGTATAGGCCGTGTTGAACGCGTCGTGCTTCGCGACCCAGTCATCTAGCTTGCCCTGGTATTCGGTCACGGCGGCCGTGAGCGACGTCAGATCGAAACTCTCAAACGGTTTCTCGAAACCGTCCGGAACCTGATCAATGATGGGGTCGCCGTTCCCATCGAGCACGGGATCCCCATTGCCGTCCACGCGGGGCACGTCCTTGAATTTCGGCGAATCGGGATCCTCGAGATTCGGCAACACGGCGAAACCGTCGAGCACCGTCTTGAGGCCTTCGTATTCGGCCTTCTTTGCATCAGTTAACTCCGCGAGCAGCGGCGGCACCACGGCGCCCGCGTTGGCAAGCCCCGCCAAAAGAATCGTGTTTTGCTTGAGCTCCTCGGCCCGGGCGGCGTCCAGCCGGACGGCCAGCGCCTGCAACTCGGCGAAGACCTCTCCCGCCGCGTCGCCGAAGATTTTATCCAGCTCGGTCAGGTTGGCGGACTTGATCAGTTCGCGCAGCTTCGCCTCGTCGTCCGCGGCACCGCTCAAGAGCGTCGTGAGCCTGGCCTTGCGCGCGTCGGTTTCGGTAGTGTCGACTTCGAGGCTGGTGGGCGCGAGCTTCGCGTCGTCATACAACTGCCGGGCGGTGAGCTTCGCCAGATCCGCCGGGTCCATGCCGGCCGCGGTGAGATAGGTCTTGATTTCGCCCAGCAGACCGCCCGCTTCCTGGCCCTGGAATTTCGCGTCGGCCAGCACGGTGAGAATTTCACCGCGCTTGACCCGCTCGGCGAAGTCGTTCACCCGCGCCACGCGCTGGGCATCGCCGCGCA
>CAZGYS010000800.1:0-2871 GCA_964530305.1 uncultured Leptospiraceae bacterium | reverse complement strand
GCTACTTCTGGGATCCCCTGCGCTGGCTGGGTGAGAAGATTCCGGACTTCCTGGCCAGTTCGACGTTCGGGTTCATGCTGCCCGTGGGCATCACGACCTTCGGCGTCCTGATGTTCCTTAACATGCGTCGGAATCGCATCAAAACCCTGGGGATTCAAGTTCCCGCCGGCCGCGATTGGTTGAGCCTGTTTCCCCTGGCAATCATTCTCGGCGTGGCGGGCGGAGCCTGGGCGCCCTGGATCCATCCCATCCGCGAATCGATGCTGACTTCGCTTTCGCACATCCTGGTCTTGCCCCTGCTGGCGGAACTGTTGTTCCGCGGTCTGGTGCACGGCCTGCAAATCACCGGCTCCCGCATTCAGACGCGCGAAAGCGCCTGGTTCGTTTCCTGGCCCGTGCTGGTCTCGGGCATTCTCTTCGGGCTGACCGCGCTGTTGCCCCTGAATCCTTTCGTACATGTACTGCAACCGGTGGCCGAGGGTTTGGAACTCACCGGCGCCTGGCGCGATTGGTTCATCATGGGAGCCCGGCTGTTCTCGGCTACCGCGCTGGGCATCACCCTCGGCATCATCCGCGAAAGGTCGGAAAGTCTGCTGGCATCCTACATGGCGCACTTGATCTCCGTGGTCGTCATTTTGACGATTATCCAGTATTCCGCCGGCGGCTGAACCGAATCGCCCTCGAAATCCCTTGCCCGGAGGAGTTTGGGAAAACTTCTTGACAATTCCGTAGAACCGCTTATACTAACATCAAGCTACATTGGACAAATTATGCCAGCAGCAAAAGCCAAGAAAAAAGACACTGCCAAGGAGGAATTCAAGGTCGGGGACTATGTTGTGTACCCCATGCATGGCGTTGGTAAAATACATGCCAACCAGAAGCAGGTCATTCTTGGAAAGAGAAAGCAGTGCTACGTGCTGGAAATCACCAGCAGTAAAATGAAGGTTATGATACCCGTGGAGAATGCCAAAGAGATCGGCATTCGCCCCATTATAAAAAAGAAAGATGTAAAAAAGGTCCTTGATCTACTGAAGAAAGAAGAGACCGACACGGAAGAAGACTGGAAGATTCGTTATCAAAATAATATGAATAAGGTCAAGTCGGGGTCCATTTACTCCATTGCCGAGGTTTGCCGAGATCTGTATAAACGAGCGAAGGACAAGGAGCTTTCACTCATGGAACGCAGACTGTATGAGTCGGCTTACAACCTCATCACCAATGAGATCGCCCTGACCCGGGACATTACGGTCGAGGAAGCAGGCAATCTGATTTCAGATGTTCTCGCTTGATTTCCTCCCTTTTATAAATCGCTCCGCGTAGCCCGCTGCCCATAATCGGCCGGGCAATCGCGAATGAGCACTACGAATCGCCCCCCTCTTCCTCCACCGACGACGTCCTTCTTTCTTTTGAAAATTCGCCCGAGGAAATCCGAACCGGCGTCACGAGACGGCAAGTTCGAGCTTCGCGCTTTTAAGGACCATGCTTCGAGCGGTCTCAACCGGAGACGGGCTTGAACACGAAGGGCAGGCAGGGTATCACGTCAGTCCGCGCTTTCTTGCATTGCGTTCACATCCGCCGCCGGCGTGCTTGTCCATAGCTGAATCTGAATAATGGATTTAAGCTATGAATTACATATACAGACTGCTGGCCGCGCTCATCGCATCCGGCGTTGTGTTTCTTTACGCTATCCAGGCCGATGCACCCGCAACGGCCGCGCTCTACGCCGCCCTGACTTTCGTCATCAGCGGCCTGATCGTCTTCCTGGATAGGATTTTCAAACTTAATAATGAAGTCCTGTTCTGCATTTCCATCGGCGGCTTGATCGGCCTTCTGGCCGGAGCCGCGCTCAATGAGTTTCTCGCTCCCGTTCTCAAGGCCAAAAGCCTGGCAACGGCCGGGATCCTGGTTTACGTTCTTCCCGCGGTATTCTTCGGATACGTGGGCGCGTTGTTTTCGCGCGCGCCCGGCCTGAAGATTTTCGGCGGCGGCGGCGCCGGCGGATATCGCCAGGACGAGGAAGGAAATCAGAGTCGGGAAAAGATCCTGGATACCTCCGTCATCATCGACGGTCGGATTCTGGACATTGCCGAGACCCATTTCATCGACGGCCCGTTTATCATTCCGAACTTCGTCCTGCGCGAAATTCAGCTGATTAGTGATTCGCCTGATCCCATCAAGCGCAATCGCGGACGTCGCGGCCTGGAAATGCTGAACAAGCTTCAGCAGCATGGAACCGTTAAGGTTAAGATTTCCTACATCGACTACACCGACACTCGGGAAGTCGACGCGAAGCTGGTGAAACTGTCCCGGGAAACGGGCGGCAAGCTGGTAACGAACGACTTCAATCTGAACAAGGTCGCCGAACTCCAGGGCGTCGAGGTTCTGAACCTCAACAACCTGACCAATGCCCTCAAGCCGGTGGTTCTGCCGGGTGAAGACATTCTCATCGACGTCATCAAGGAAGGCAAGGATGAGAACCAGGGTATCGGTTACCTGGAAGACGGCACCATGGTCGTCATCGAGAACGGCGGCAACCTGCTGGGTAAAACCGTGAAGGTAAACGTCACCTCCATCATCCAGACCGCCGCGGGTAAAATGATCTTCACTCGCGCCACGGGTACCGTGGAAGACGACGATTCCAACTCCGGTCGCGGAGAGCGCGAAGGCGGCGGCGGTCGTGGTCGCAATGGTTCGCGGCGTGGACGCGGTCGTGGTCGCGGCGGAAACAATAATAACAACGACAACAACGAGAATCGCAAGGATCGCGGAAATCGCGGCGACCGCGAGGATCGTGGCGAGCGCAATGAGCGCGGAGATCGCGGCGGAGACCGCGAAGATCGCGGAGACAAGGAAGTCGCCCAGGGCGGCGGC
>CAZGYS010000799.1:0-2880 GCA_964530305.1 uncultured Leptospiraceae bacterium | reverse complement strand
TCTGGACGATTTCGCGAATCGCCATGAGCGCGAAAAGGTGATCGATATCCTGCGCAAGACCTGGAAGAAGATGTCCGAAGCCGGTCATGCCGCGGCGCTTAAACTGAAACTCTCGGATGAAAACAGCGCGCTCGTCGGCGAAGCCCTGGGCCAATAAGCTTCCGCCAACGCGAAAGCGTCCCGGGCGCTGTTAGTTCTGGAGCTCTACGGTTGCGTTGGAGTCGGCCGACCCTCCGCTTGCCATGGTCGTGAGCGAAGTCGAATCGCCCTGTACATAAGCCTTGAGAAACACCGCGCTCCAGCGGCCGATGGTTTCAATGCTCGTCTCCCGCGCCAGGGTCTGAGCGCCATTGTCGGGATTGGCTTCCTCGGGAGCGGCCACGTCCGTCAGTCCGTAGTGGTTCGCGCCGGTGATGGTAACATAGGCTTTCACGGCCGGGCTTTCATTGTAGGTCACGCGCGATTCGTCCGGCGTTACGGCCGTATCCGTTGAGCCTTGCAAAAAGCCCGCGGCGATTCCATCCGCCGTGAACGTACTGCCCGCGGGCAACGACGCGCCGTAAAAGATACCGGCCTTGAGTTCCGAGGGCCGCGAATAGGTTCCCAAACAAAAGGGAAACTGGCAGGAGTTTCGCAAGGCATACAATCCAGCAACGCTGCCCAGGGAGTGCCCCAGTAGTCCCAGCCGCGTCGTATCCAGACGACCGTTCAAGGCCGACGAGGCAGCGGAGTTCAAGGATTTCAGATAGGCCAGGCCGTCGGTTACCTGTTCGACGCCGGGAAAAAGAAAATACTGAAAGAAGAAAAGTTTACAAACGTCCGGCACCAGTACGGCGAAACCCTCGGCCGCCACCCGGGCCGCGTAACGAGAGTAAAAGAAGGCGTTCACATTGCCGCCCTGCAACAGTACCACCATGGGCAGAGGATCATTGTTCGTAGCGGCGGGATAGTACAGGTCCGCCGGCAAACCACCGGGGCCGGAAGTAAGGCTTTCGCGGGTGACGGCGACCGACGTACCCGTGGGCGTGGAGCCGGATGTGAAGGGATCCCCCGCGGAGGAATTATTTACGACGCAGCGCGAAGCGGAGGCCGCCGCCGTCAGCGGGGCGATTTCATCGAAGCCCTCCAGGAGATTGTCCGAATCGTCCTGGCCGGTGAGGGCGCTGCAGGCCATTGCCGGCGGGAGCAGGCAGATGGCCAGGAGGCGGCCAATGAGACGTCCACGCGGCATTTTCACAGTCCGGGCTCCGCTTCATTGTGCATGTATTCTTCCATGCCCCGCTCGCTTTCCTCGAAGAATTGCACCATGTACTTGATCTTGTCCGAGGGCGATTCGGATTTAAGTTTATCCAGGGCCGCCTGCTGAGTCAGACCGGAGCGATAGAGCGTCTTGTAGGCGGCCTTGATGTCGCGAATGTCGTTCTTGTCCATGTCCTCGGCGCGACGCAGGCCAATCAAATTCAGACCCGTGATCCAGGCGGGATTTCCGTCCACCATGCAGAAAGGCGGGACATCGCGATTGATCTTGGAGGAACTGCCGATCATGGCGTAATCGCCCACGCGCGAAAACTGATGGATGCCGGCCAGGCCGCCGATGACGACTTTCTTACCGATGATGCAGTGGCCGGCCAGCAGCGCGCCCTGGGTCAAAATGATGCCGTCCGACAGCACGCAGTCATGGCCCACGTGCGTGAAGCCCATGATGTAATTGTTATTGCCCACGGTGGTGGGAACTTCCTGGTGAAAAGCGCGATGCATGGTCACCGATTCGCGAACTACGTTGTCGTCGCCGATGACCAGGCGCGTTTTCGTGGCCGGGTCGAAAGCCAGGTGCTGGGGCAGGCCGCCGAGAATTACGCCGTGGAAGAATTCATTGCGCTTGCCGATGGTCGTACCGGAGTGAATGCGACCCATGCCGTGGAAAACGCAACCTTCGCCGATTTCCACGTCGTTTTCGATGATCATGTAGGGCCCGATTTCCACGCTTTCATGAATGTTCGCGCCGGGATCGATGATGGCCGTCGGATGAATGCTCATGATGCCATTGGCGACCACGAGCCGGGGAGGGCAATGAAAAAGAGGCCCAGGTGAGGCTTACATATTGCCGTAATAATCGCCCGCGTCCACGCGAAGAACCGCGTCGGGGGCCGCGAAGGCGCGCAAGGCATCGTCCTGATCCGGTGAAATGCCGGCGCCGTCCAGGCGGGCGTCCTGGAAATCGGCGTGCTCGAGATCGGAACCGTGCAAAAGCACGCGATTCAGATCCGCGTTTTCGAAACGCGCGAAGTTCAATCGGCAGCAGACGAAGCGCGCGTTTACCAGTGAAGCGTTCAGGAAATCGGCGCCGTGAAAATTGGCGTTCATGGCCGAGGCGTCCTTGAGAACGGCGTTGGAGAATATCGCCCGGGGGGCGGTGACGCGATTCAAGTTGGCGCCCAGCAGGTTCGCGGATATAAGATTCGTTTCCTCCAGATTACAACCGGACAAGCAGACGCCCTCGAGCCGGGCATGGCTGAGGTCGGCGCCCCGGAGATCACTGCCGCCCAGATCCGAACCGTTCAGGTTCATCCCGGCGAGATTCAGTCCGCTCAAATCCAGCCCCCGCAGCTTGAGGCCGTCGCCGTAGCTGACCAGAAGCAGGGCGATGTCCTCCCGCGTGTAATCTGCCATCTTCTGAATATAATGATGGCCGGCTCCCGGGCCCAGGCATTATTCTGCCCTCATGACGGATTCGGTTCGCGCGTCCTTGCTCCGAAAAGCCTTTCTCCCGGTGTTAATCGCCGCGGGCCTTTTCACATCCGGGTGCAATGCCCGCTCCACGATATTCGAGAAGATGGCCGACGGATTTGCGCGCAAGTTCGGCGTGACGGAGATTCGCGC
>CAZGYS010000798.1:0-2884 GCA_964530305.1 uncultured Leptospiraceae bacterium | reverse complement strand
GGTCTTTCGCTGGTGAATCGCGTTCCGCGCGATATACCGGCCGTGCAGGCCGACGAAGATCGCCTCCAGCAAGTACTAAACAACCTCATCGGCAACGGCATCAAGTTTACGGAGACCGGCGGCATCTCGGTTTCCGCCGAACAACAGGGCGATAAAATCCTGGTCAACATCGAAGACACGGGCATCGGCATTCCCGAGGAACGTCAGTCGGACATCTTCAAGTCCTTCGAGCAGGTGGACGCGTCGACCACGCGCAAGTACGGCGGCACCGGCCTGGGCCTGTCCATCTCCAAGCAGCTCATCGAACTGCACGGCGGAGAGATGGGACTGGAATCGAAAGTCGGAGAAGGCTCGCGCTTTTACTTCACCCTGCCCCTGGGCAAGGGCGCCGCGGAACCCCTGCGCCAGACCGAACCCCGGGTCAACTTCATCGCGGATGCTCCGTCGGCTTCGCAAGAAACCGTGGTGCAACCCGTGGAGCGCGCAACCGCTCCCGAGGAAAAACGCGCCAATGGCCAGGGCCTCACCGTGCTCGTGGTGGACGACGAACCCATCAACCTGCAGGTGGTGGCCAATTACCTTTCCACCGAAGGATATCGCATCTTTCGCGCTAACGGCGGAGCCGAGGCCCTGGGCATCGTGCAAAACGGCGATGCGCGTCCGGACATCATCCTGCTGGACGTCATGATGCCGGGTATGTCCGGCCTGGACGTGTGTCGCATCCTGCGCGATAATTACCCCGCGAATATTCTACCCATCATCATGCTCACCGCCAAGAACCAGGTAGGGGATCTGGCCGAGGGTCTGGGCATGGGCGCCAACGACTACTTGAGCAAACCCTTCTCGAAGAAGGAATTGCTGGCGCGAATTCGCACGCACATCGATCTCGCGAAGATCAATATCGCCTACAATCGTTTCGTGCCGGGTCAGTTCCTGCGTTACCTGGAAAAAGAAAGCATCGTGGACGTGCACCTGGGAGATCAGGTCCAGAAGGAGATGACGGTGCTCTTCTCGGACATTCGCTCCTTTACGACTCTGTCCGAATCCATGACGCCCAAGGAAAACTTCGACTTCATCAACGCGTATCTCAAACGCGTCAGTCCCATCATTCGCAATCACGGCGGCTTCATCGACAAATACATCGGCGACGCGGTCATGGCCCTGTTCCTGAAACCCGAGGACGCCCTCAAGGCTTCCATCACGGTCCAACACAAGTTGAACGACTACAATCAGGAACGACGCGTGCGTGGTTTCGTTCCGCTTAAAGTGGGCATCGGCCTGCATGCCGGATCGCTCATGCTGGGCACCATCGGCGATGAGCTGCGCATGGAAGGCACGGTGATCTCGGATGCCGTCAACCTGGCCAGTCGCATGGAAGGTCTGACCAAGATGTACGGCGCCTCAATTATCTTGAGCATGGAGACCCTGTTGAAGCTGCCCGACCCGTATGCATATCGCCATCGCCTGCTGGACCAGGTAAAGGTGAAGGGCAAGCGCAAGGTCATCAAGGTAGTGGAAATTTTCGACGGCGACCTGGAAGGCATCGCCGCGCTAAAGGAACAAACCCGCAACGAATTCGAGTCGGGTATCCAGGCCTACATGAAACAGGATTTCGAAACGGCCCTGCGCCACTTCACCGAAGTAGCGGGCGCGAATCCGGACGACGAAGCGGCGCAACTCTACGAACAACGCTCCAGCTACTTCCTGGAACACGGCGTGCCCCCCGAATGGGAAGGCGTGGCGGTATTTGACAGCAAGTAGCTTTCCAGGGAAGGCTACGAGCCTCAGGGCGATTTCAGCGGCAACTTAAAGAGCCCCGGGAAACCGGGCACGGATGCCGAGAGATAGACGCCGTCCGAAACAGGTATGACCTTGGTGATGCCCTCCAGCTTGCTGCCGTCGTGCATGGTATAATAGAGGGGCGTTTTGCCGTCCGGGGTAAACTTCAAGATACCGGTCTTTGATTCCCCCGAGGCCATCCCCGGCGGCAGGCGTACCAACAAGTATTTAAAGACGGGAAAGCGATACACGAATGCCAGCGCTCCCGAGCGCGGGCCCACCTGGGCCGCCCAGAGATTGCCGGCGGCATCCCGATTCAGTCCGTCAGTCAGGCCCGGTAGATTCCGGGCGACGATTTCATCCTTGCCGGCCTTGTCTCCGGCGATGTGGGCGCGAATGATCCGAACGCGCGGGTTCTCGGAGAAGAGCACCGAGGTTTCCCGGCCGCCGCCTCCTTCCAGCATGACGCCGTCCACGAAAGTATATCCCTGCGCCAGAAGCGATACCTTGTCCGTGTCCCGGTCCAACATCCACAAGCGCCCGCGACGCCCCAGGGTTACGAAGTTCTGAAACGCGTATCCCGAGCCGAAACCCGAGGGCGAATTATCCAGCGATTCGCTCATATAGAAACGTTTGGCGTCCGCCGAGACTACCAGGTCGTTGCAGTAAGCCACGTC
The DNA here is from genome assembly GCA_964530305.1 of uncultured Leptospiraceae bacterium. Taxonomy (GTDB): domain Bacteria; phylum Spirochaetota; class Leptospiria; order Leptospirales; family Leptonemataceae; genus CAZGYS01. The sequence goes on along the minus strand of CAZGYS010000798.1, from coordinate 428 downwards.
TCGACTGTTGCTCGCGTTCATGTCCTTCTTGACGAGGCCCGGCGCGGACTTCGCGGGATAGACGATGCCGGTGTTTCCGGCCGGCACTTTATCCCATTTCGGCGGCAGCGGCACGCGCGTCAGCAAGGGACGAAACTTCTTCTCGGCGATGCGCAACTCGTAGATGCCCACGCGCTGGTCCTTCGGGAAGGTCTTGCCGTAGAGCCGCGCTGAACAAAAGAACAAAACATCCGGATTGGCGGGATGCGCCCGCATTCCGCCGCCCTGCAGGGGAATGTCGATGAAGCGCTCTCCTTTTCCGGACTTGAGATCAATGCGCCAGATCCAACCATCCATGGCGGCCGCGAAAGCTCGACCGCGACTTTCCTGCACCACGAGACCGCAGACCCGCCAACCGATTCTGGAGAGGGTGAAGCATCGCCGTTAGA
>CAZGYS010000797.1:0-2897 GCA_964530305.1 uncultured Leptospiraceae bacterium | reverse complement strand
CGTCACGACGGGCGGCTCAGCCGCCGAAGGCGAGCTTCACGCCGCCGAACACCGACAGCGGCTTGCCCGGGCGTGCACCGAAGGGGCGCCGCGAGGCGAAAGCACGCGCTCCAGGTCGTGCACTCCGTCCAGTTTCTCGGCGAGGGTCGTGCGCAGGCGGGTATTCTCCACCAGACCGGCCGTCAGATCCAGGCGGGCTTCTATGTCTTCGCGCTGGAGCAGGGGCGTGAGTACGGCGTCCCGCAGGCGGCGTTTTCCGGCCGGCGTGCGACAAAAATTCAGGATATTAAAAAGCGTCCGACTCTGGCCGCCTTCTTGCAGGTTGTGCACCAGATCCAGATTGCGAATGGTCTGCTCGTCCAGGAGCATGTAGCGATCCTGGACCCGGCGAAAGCGCGGCGGCGAAAGCTCGAGATCTCCGTCGGGAAACGAAACGGAAACATAGTGCAAAATCAGGGACGCGGCGGCCAGGGCCGGGCTGGCCGGATCATCGTAACCCAGCCCGCGAAGGTTGGCGCCGTACTTCGCGTCGATGCGGCGTCCGCCCTCGACGGCGCTGGCTTTCCAGTCCTCGATGGGAGTAATGCCCGCGGACAGCTCCGGTAGTATTTCACGATAGAACTTAATACGCGAAGACGGCACGAGCACTTCGCTGGGGCCGTACTTGAAACAGAGGTCCCGCAGGGAAGACGAAAGTTCCTCTTCCCAATCGCCCTCGAGCTCCTGCGAAAAGAAATCGCCCGTGGAGACGTCCGCCAGGGCGATTCCCAGTACGCCGTCTCCTTCGGCCACGCTCATGAGAAAATTGTGGGACGCGCTCTTGAGCAGAGTGTCCTCGACCAGCGTTCCCGGCGTCACGACGCGACGCAGCACGCGACGCATGAGCTTGGCGTTTTCCGGATCCTGCTGCTGCTCGGCGATGGCCACTTTCTTGCCCGCGCCGATGAGCCGCGCGATATAGGTGTCCACGCTGTGATAGGGCACGCCCGCCATGGGGATTTTGTTCTGACGTTTCGTGAGCGCCACGTCCATCAAGGGCGCGGCTTCCTCGGCGTCCTCCAGGAACATCTCATAGAAATCGCCCATGCGAAAGAACAGGACCGCGTCGGGAGTCTGTTTCTTGAGCTCCAGATACTGGCGCATCATGGGAGTATCCAGGGGATCTCCGGTCTTTTTAGGCGTGGAGGGACTTACGGATTTCGTTCGCGTGCGCGGCATGGCAAAAACCTGTGATGGGACATAAGTTCAAATAGGACATATATTTAAACCAAAATTGCGCCCCATGCAAGCGCGATAATTGCCCGTACACCGGCGGATAGAATCGCCCGCGCGTTACTGGTATGCTTGCATGAATTTGAGAATCTCGCCCATATAAGGCTCGGCGAAACCCAGCGCGATGAGCCCCCACAGCATCATCCCCACGACGATCCAGAACCAGTTCACCGGAGTGAAGCGATCGTTCATGCGGCCCCGGGGATCGCGATTGATTTCGTTCAGGGTTTTTTGAACCGTAAACAGGGGATACATGAGGGCGGGTATCAGCAGAATGCCCGCGACGTCGGCCATGCCGAAGGTCGTGGAGCTGCTTGTAACGCGGGCGATGCCGGAATCAATGATGGACAGAACCACGTACAGCGTGGCCAGGAAGTTAGGCGTCCATTTTACGCGAATGCCCTTTTCTCGCGCGCGACGACCCGCGCGCTGAAATAGTTTGTGGGTAAAGAAGATCTGAAATATGGCGCGCCAGGCGGGGCGAATCCTTTCAGTCATGAAACGACTTTGCCGTCGCCAGTTTTGATAAAACCAGACCAGCGAGTACATGCCCATGGTGCTGATATATAGAACCAGGAATTTGCGCGACGATACCGGATAGAACTCGGCCTTTTCCGCGTCCGCCGTTACCGGTTGAGCGGGTTCCCTGAGATCCGCAACTGGGGGCGAGTATACGTTTTCTTCTCGGGTGGTCGTCTCCATGGCATTACCTCTATCTTCCATACGCCCGAGGTTCGGGAACGTCTCATTTTTTATAGAGCCGAGATCAAGAGACCCGCGAAGAAAAGAAACTGAAAAGCGAAGCCGGTCGGAATGAAGACCCAGTTATCGGCGGTTAACTGATCGTTGACGCGGCCGGCCGGATCCCCATTGATCTCGTTTACGGTTTTTTGAACGACGAACAAGGGGTGAAGCGATATGGGATAAAGCAAGGCGACGAGAAGCAACAGCCCGGCTTCGTCCAGGTAAAGCGCGAGAGCCAGGCAGATTCCCAGTCCGAGCACCGGCGTCAGGGAAACGGCGGTCAAGATGCCCGGGTTCCAATCCAGGGAAATATTTTTTTCTTGAGCGCGATCCGCTATCGTGCGAAACAAGCCGTTCGCGAAGACGAAAGTAAACAGACTTCGAAGCCACGGGTTGGCGTTCGCCCCGCGATTTCTGAGCAGGCGCCAATTCTGGTGGAACCAGACCAGGGAATACAAGCCCATGGTGGCGAAATACATGGTTACCAACTTTAAGCGCGATACACCGAAGAACTCTTGAGCGACTTCGACCCGGGGCGCGTCCATTTGCGTGTCCGGTTCCGGTTTGGTCGAGGGAATGGAGTATGGATTGTCGTCGCGCATAAACTCGTCGAGTACATCGGGCGACGGCGAAGACCGCAAGCTTATTTTTATGACTGAAGCAACGGACCCAGGTCCGCCGTCACGGCTTCCCAGGAGTCCGCGCGGACGACGTTGCCCGGTCGCCCCGCTTCCTCGTAGGCGGTTTCTTCGTCGCCCCAGGCGCGAAAGAGGTACATGCGTCGCATCTCCGGTAGATCAAGTAGATGCATGAGCACCGTGTAGCGATCGTCGATGAAGTAGTTCAGGCCAAGTTGATCGCTGAGCTTACGCTTTTCCTTA
>CAZGYS010000796.1:0-2901 GCA_964530305.1 uncultured Leptospiraceae bacterium | reverse complement strand
GTATAGCCTAGACTGAAAGTCGCGAGCTCCCCGCCCTCCAGCCCGGCCAGGATATTGTCCGCGGCATGGGCGCCCATGGGCAGGGCCGTGGCGCAGGATTCGCGTACGCGAATTCCCGTATCCGCCGCGAACGCCGCGCCGTCGCCCACGCCGTAAATTTCAGGGTGGGATACCGAGCGCCCGAATGCGTCGATGAAGATCTGGTTTTTTTCATTCACGCGAATGCCGGCTTCCCGCGCCAGGGGCGATGCCTGGATGCCGCCGGCCCAGAGCATTGCATCGTACTTGAGTTTTTCGCCGTTCTCGCATTGGACGAGGCCCGGCTCCAGGGATTTCACTTGCGTTCGTTCGCGCAGGCGGACTCCCAATCTCTTCATTGTCCGGACCAGGTGAGCACGCCCCTTCTCCGAATACCCGACGGCGAAGTCGGTTCGCGTCAAGAGCTCCACGTTCAGGCGCGGGAAGCTTTCCGCCAGCTCCGCGGCCGCCTCGATGCCGGTAAGACCTCCTCCGACAATCGCCAGCCGACCTTCGCGCTGAGCGATGCCCGGCAGAACCTGGGCGAGGGCCTTTGAGGAATTCAGGTCTAGGGTGTAGCCGTTTTCGCTGATACCGGGTACGCTGTTCTTATCCGTGGTACTGCCGAGGGCATGGACCAGCGTGTCGTAAACCAGCACCGTGGTCTGGTTGCCGGATTGAATTCGTAACCGGCGCTCCCCCGGATTGATTTGCGTTACGCGCGCCTGGACGAATCGCACGCGCGTGCCCTTTAACAGATCCGTGATCGGCGTTTGTTTGATTGTTTGACGCGCCGCCGTCTGGTGATTGCGAATGCGCTCGACGAAATGCGCGCTTGCGTTGATGAGTAGAATGTTCGCTCGCCCTCCGGCTTTCTTGCCCAGGCGAATCGCGGCCAGCAGGCCGCCGTAGCCCGCGCCGATGACGATGATGCGTTGTTTTTCCATGTTTCCGCTCCTTGGTGGTTTCGGATACTGGTCGAGTCGGCGGTCCCGTTCGTGACACATGAAGCGTAAAAAAACCCGGGCCTCGAGTAAAAATTGCTCGAGACCCGGGCCGCGAATCGCCGCCTTCGGACTTGCCTCAGGCTTTCATAAGGCGTTCCCGGATTCGCTCGGGAACGGGCTCATAGGCCTGGAATTCCATGGTGAATTCCGCCTGTCCTTTCGTGGACGAACGCAAAGGCGTCACGAAACCGAACATTTCCTCCAGGGGCACGTCGGCTCGAACCTTACAGCGAGCGCCCTCCCCGGCCGTGCCGGTGATGCGTCCCCGCCGCTGGTTCAACAGCGCGAAAATGGCCGCCTGGTGTTCGTCCGGTCCTTCCGCCGAAACCGCCATGACGGGCTCCAGGATGATCGGTCCCGCGTCCCCGTAGACGAGCTCGAAAGCCTCCCGGGCACAGGCGCGAAACGCGAACTCATTGGAGTCGTTCACGTGGGTGTGCCCGTCCGTGACGACGACACGCACGCCCCGTACGGGAGCACCCATGAGGGCACCCGCTCCCATGGCGTCCCGGAAACCTTTCTCGGCCGCGAGAACAAGCTCCTTCGGTACCGCGCCGCCCGTGATGCGATTCTCGAACTCGAACTCCCGGTTCGCGTCCGTCACGTCAGCCTGGTCTTCGCCTTCGACGATGGGCTCAATCCAGCCCATGAGCTTGGCGTACTGTCCGGGGCCGCCGCCTTGCTTCTTATACAGATGCTCGAAGCCGGCCCGGCGCGTTACGGTTTCCCGATAGGAAACCGCCGGTCGCCCTACGTCCAGGTCGCACTCGAACTCATCGCGCATGCGACGCAGATACACGTCCAGCTGCAGCTCGCCCATGCCGAAGAGCAGGGTCTGCCCGCTTTCCGGGTCCGTGCGTACGCGAAAGGTCGGGTCCTCCCGGGTAAAGCGCGCGGCCGCCTTCGCGAAGCGATCCCTTGCGCGACTGTCCCTGGGTTCCACGGCCAGCGAAATCACCGGCTCCGGAACGTGCATGGACGTCATGGCGTATCTCACCGTGCCGTCCGTCAGGGTGTCCCCCGAATCCACGTCCAGTCCGGCCAGGGCCACGACGTCTCCCGCCGATGCCTGGTCGACTTCCACCATTTCGCGCGCGTTCACGCGAACGATGCGACCGGCCCGAAGTTTCTTGCCCGTGGTCGTGTTCAAGAGCGCATCGCCTTTGCGAAGCGTTCCCTGATAGACCCGCACGAAGGAACTTCGTCCGAATTGGCCTTCCTCGGTCTTATAGACCAGGGCCGTCAGGGGCGCGCTCTCGTCTCCCGTTGCCAGGGCGATTTCGCTTTCGTCCCGATCCAGGTCCAGTGCCGTCACCTTCGCTTCATCGGGCGAAGGCAGATAGTCGCACGCGGCGTCCAGCAGGGGTTGCATGCCCATCTTTTTATAGGCCGACCCCACCAGCACGGGTACCAGCTCCAGGCGGATCACCAGGCGACGAATGGCCCCGCGCAAGGCGTCTCCGGACACGTTCGATCCCTCGACGAAGAGCGTGGCGATTTCATCGTCTTTTTCCGCCAGGCGCGAAACGAGACTGCCACGAGCCTGTTTGGCCGCTCCATGGAGCTCGTCCGGAATCTCCGCCAGACGTACGCTTTCGCCGTGTTCGCCGTCGAAATACATGGCGCGCATGCGCAACACGTCCACGATGCCCGCGAACTTCTCATCAACGAAGATGGGCAGCTGTACGAACGCCGCGTCCAGCCCCAGTTCATCGCGAATATCGCCCAGGACCTTCATGGCGTCGGCGCCGGCCAGATCCATCTTGTTGATAAAGGCGATGCGGGGTACGCCGTAACGACGCATCTGTCTGTCCACGGTGTGGGATTGGGATTGAACTCCCGCCACGCCGCAGAAGACCATAATCGCCCCGTCCAG
>CAZGYS010000795.1:587-2905 GCA_964530305.1 uncultured Leptospiraceae bacterium | reverse complement strand
CTCCAAATTCCCCAGGCGCGACGCCAGTACTCCCAGGTTCATCCGGAGGTCCGCGATGGCCGGATCGTTGGGATTCAGGTGCTCCACGCGCAGCGCCAGGGCTTTTTCTAAATGAATAAGAGCCCGCGCGTATTCACCGCGGTGAAAGTAAGCCACGCCGATGACATTGTATGCCCCGGCCACTTTCGACGGAGCCGGTTCTTTCAGGCGGCGAAAAATACCCAGCGCCGCTTGCCCGCGTTCAAGAGCCTTGTCTGTGCGCCGTTTGGAATTCAAGGTCGTACCAAGAGCCAGATAAATTCCGCCTAGCATTCGTCGAGGGTAAGTGGGTGATTTGCGGGCGATGGACAACGCCTTCTCCAGGTCACGAAGCGCGGCATCATACTTTCCTCGACTCCGCCGAACATTACCCAGACTCCAATGGACCGCGGCCAGTTGCAAAGCCGGAGCGTCTCCCTTGCTCTCCAGGAGCTTGCGGGCCTCCTCATAACGAGCAACCGCCTGATTATAAAAGCCCAGCTTTCTCAGTAAGTTTCCATGGAGGATTCGATACCCGGCGACCGCCGGCGCGACCGTGATGCTCTCCTGGTAGTGTTCGCGGGCCGATTTGAAATCAAAACGTAATTCGGCAACCGAGCCCAGGCGCGCTGCCTCGTGGGCCAACTTTAGCTTGCGAAGTGTCAGCCGCTTTTTGTCGGCCAGCAGCTTGCGCTTGCGCCGTTCATATGATTTCTTCAGGGCGGCGTAGGCACGGTCCAGATCTCCCGCTTTCAGATATGAAAGTGCAATACGCTTATCAGGATCGTCCTTTCCCTCGCCCAATTCCTTATGAAGAACTCGATAACGCTTTTTCCATTCTCGAAATTCGCGTTTGAGGGCGGCGATTTCTCGCCGCAATTTATTCAGGGAATTTTTCTGAACAGCACTCTCCCGCGCCAACCGATTCAGGGAACGGGACATACGCCTCTGTAGACGTTTCAGCGCTCGCGGAGAAATCCCCTTGCACGGCCCGACGACTCGAACGGTCACCGGGCCCGAATTGTTCTTTATGACGAAATTACAATCGCCCCGAATAACGTCCCCCGCCGCAAGAGGAGTTACCGCCAGGCAAAACAGGGAAAATGCTCCACGAATCCACATTCGAAGAGCATAGGGAATTTACAAAGCAAGTTACAAGCAAAAAATTTTACAAAATCCCCATACCAAAGAGCTCGGCGCCGCGCTTCAGAAACCGTCCACGGGCGGCGGAGGAATATCCCCACCACCGCTCTTTTTCTCCAGGGGTAGCGAGCGATATTCATCTCCGGGAATATAGACGGCCGAATGCAAGCCTCCCTTATAGCTACCCCGATAGACGACTTTCAAGTCCGGCACGCGAATCACCCTGAATTCGTAATCGGACTTTCGCGTGGCCCGGTCATAGCCGAGCACCTTGTAGATCACGACATAGGGATGCAACCCGTCGCGGTCCAGGGTGTTGGCGTCCCGCCGCGTGCTCACGGGAAAATTCGGCGCGATAAAAAATTTCGGCGGCAGGCGAAAGGCCCTGGTTCGGCCATTGCGAATATTCACGACCTTCCAGGCGGTCGTAGCGCGCCGGTCTTTCCCAAAACGCGCCGGATACATCAAGTAAGGAGAGGCCTTGAATACGTGCATGAACGGAAGATTTTGTTCGTATCGATTCGCTTTTCGAATACTGGTCTCGAATTCCCCGACCTTGCGCGGGGCGCCTCCGGAGACGTCGACGCTTTCGATCACGTAACCCCGGCGATTGCGAGCGGGATCGGCCTTGCCGGGACGAATGTAGACGATTCGCGTGCCGCCGTCGGTCAAGCGCGGCTCGTAGAATGCGGGGGCCGACGCCAATTTTCGCGGCGAACCCTTCAGGCCCTTTCGATGGTAAATGAATTGCCGGAAGCCCCGCAGGACATTGGTATAATAGCGGGAACCATAACGGGTTTCATTGCGATTGGACCAGCTGGGATTATGAACGAATACATGACTGCCGTCCGCGGCCGTATCCGTAATATTGATTTTGTATCTGTATTTCCTGAACGCCCCAAAAGCCGCCCGGCCGCGCCGCCCCATCAAAAAAGGCCGCTCCGTTCCATTGGAGCGAATGGCCGCGAACAAATATGTATTCAGGGAAGGTACATACCCCAGGAACGATCGCAGGATGCGAATACCCGTATCATCCGGATAGGGTGCTTTCGTAACGGTCCCGGCGCGAAACTCGTAGCGAATGATCTCGCGGCCGGAACGACCGGTATCATAGTACAGCAATCGGCCGGGCCCGTCGTATTGAACTCGGCGAGACC
>CAZGYS010000795.1:0-577 GCA_964530305.1 uncultured Leptospiraceae bacterium | reverse complement strand
ATTTCAATTTGACCGGCGCGTTCACCAATCGGGCCGAGCCGTCGACGTTCACATACAATCGGTCCGCGTCCCGATGGAGGATAAAACCGCTCTCGGCGAAAAGCAATCCGCCCATGGGCGCGAAAATCATCAGAAAAAACAGAAACCTCTTCATATGTTCAACCCTCGTAGACTAAGTATCCGCCGGACTCCGTACTCTTGGCTTGCTTGTTCAAGAGCGTCGCGGCTTCGGTAATGCGAAGATAGTGATTCATTTCCGGATGATTGGCCGGAACCAGGGCAATGGATAACGCCGGCACGGGCAAATCGCGTTCCACCCCGGCACGGTCCTTCCCGCGATAAAAACCTCCCGACGCCTCGGCGGGCAGGAAGCTCTTCAAAATACTCTGGAAGTGGGCGATGATCTCCCCGGCGATTTTTTCGGCCTGAGCCAGGGACACGACGAAGACGAAATCATCGCCGCCGATGTGCCCGACGAAACCGCCGGGGTCCATGGCGCGCACGGTATTGGAAACGACGCGGGCCACCACCTGAATGATGTCGTCCCCGCTCTTGAAGCCGAAGCGATCGTTCCAGG
>CAZGYS010000794.1:0-2906 GCA_964530305.1 uncultured Leptospiraceae bacterium | reverse complement strand
CCCTGAACCTTGATGTCGAAAAACCAGATACTGAAGCCCAGCAACAACAGCGTTTCCAGGGCGCCCATGACGATGCGGGTGACGAAAATCGCCAGCAGGAATTCCACCTTGCTCATGGGGCTGGCCGCCAATCGCCGCAGCAGGCGACGCGTCCGCAGCTCGATGAGTCCCCAGCCCACGCCCCAGAGCGATCCGTTCATGATGCCCAGCGCAATCAAACCGGGGATGAGAAAATCAATGTAGCGACTGCCGGGCGTGGTCAGGTTCCTGACTTCGTGATCGGCGGAGGGCGATTTCGGTTTCGCGTTGAGAAAATCCTTTAAGAGAAAATAGGTCAGGCGTCCGTCCGGATTCTTCCTGTCAAAGTGATACAACACTTTACCGTTGCGTGCTTCCAGGAACAAACTGATGCGACCGCGCTTGAGCATGATGTCCGCTTCGCGGCGAGTCCGATACAGAACGCGAAACTTGCGCCCGTCCGATACGAAATCGTAATTGCGCGCCGGGCCGGCCTTGCCCTTGAGGCGATACAATAATTGGGCCGTAGCCGGATTGGACTTCTTGATTAGCGCCACCTTGTGGACCAGTTCCCCTTCGCCCGCGAAGGCGATGCCCAGTACCCAGGCCATGGCCACGGGAAAGGCAAAGGCCCAGAACAGATGCCCCGGCGAACGAATGATCTCGCGAAACTGAACCAGAATTAAATTATAAAAAGACGATTGAGTCATAAATTTTTCGCGTCGGCGCTCCAGGCGATTCGCGTCAATCGCCCGGGTGGCTCGGTTACTCTTCCAGCCGTCGCCCCGTCATGGCGATGAACAGGTCATCCAGGGTCATGCGACGACACTGGAGCTCGCCGACTTTGATTTTCTTTTGTTCCAGCAGGGCCAGCAGGCGGGGCAGGGTCTCGGCGATTTCGCCGCAGGCGATGCGACCGCGACCGCGTTCGTCGTCCCAGTCAAAGGACTTTACGCCCGGGAGTTTCTTGATGCCCGCCGGAGCGCGCTTGCGATTCAACGCGAACTCGATGATTTCGCCGCCGCCTTGATTGCGATGCAGTTCCTCAAGCGTGCCTCCGGTCAGGAGTCGCCCCCGGTCCATAATCAGAATACGATCGCAAAGCCGTTCGGCTTCTTCCATGTAGTGCGTGGTCAACACCAGCGCCGCGCCCCGGGATTTCAGTTCCAGCAGGATGTCCCACACTTCGCGGCGGGCGGCCGGGTCCAGGCCCGTGGTGGGTTCGTCCAGCAGCAGGATGGAGGGATTATTAATCAGGGCCACGGCCAGCACGAGTTTTTGTTTCTGGCCCCCCGACAACTCCGTGGCGAAGGCGTTCGCCTTGGACGTCATGTTCACCTGCTCCAGGGTCTCCAGCGCGCGCTCCCTGGATTCGCCGTAGAGCGAAGCGAACAAAAAGGCGATTTCGCGCACCCGGAGCTTTTCCAGGAAGCGCGTCTCCTGCAAGGCCACGCCCAATTTATTGCGCAACTCCGCTTCGTTGTTTTGCCAGGTCATGCCCTCGATGAGGATTTCCCCGGAGTCCGGAAACTGAATGCCCTCGATCATCTCCACCAGCGTGGTCTTGCCGGCGCCATTGGGACCAAGCAGGGCCGTGTATTCGCCCCGGCGAAACTCCAGACTGATGTCGTTCACGGCCTGGACGTCCTTGAAGGCCTTGGAGACGTTGCGAACCTGAATGACGGCTTCCGGCTCATCGTTCGCGCGCGGAATTTTTTTGCGTGCCGGCGAATTCATGGAGCCTCCACGGAATTCGCCGCCGCGAAGAGAACAAGCGATTTTTGGCGCGAAATTTTCGTGTCTCCGATGAAAACCGGTTGGCGCAATGTAAGGAAAATGTCATGCTCTCAGTATGGAAGAATCACTTGATTCCACCTGGCATGCGCCGACCGGCCCCGCGATGGAATCTCCCCGGGAAATCCTGACGTCCCTGAAAAATTATCATACGTGTCTGTGCATAAAGAAAATCGAGGTCAATGATCCTACCTGGCTGATTTTCGCCGAGGACGAAAAGGGGTGTTTGGTGCTGTTCAAGGAGAAGCGCGTATTCGGTGGTCGCGTGATGCCGGAGCAGGTCTATACTCGTTTGGAGTCGGGTTCGCTGGGCCCGATTCTCGACAGGGTTCGCGAAATTCATAAAGACCTGCCGGTTCCCGCGGAGGAGATCGACTTTTCTTGTATCGTCGACGCAGTGACCGAGGTTTTCTATCGAGAGGGAGACTCGGAAATCAGTCGCTTTGAGATACCGGTAAACGGACACTTCGACCACGCCGCGGGCGAGCGCATGGAACGGCTCATGGCCTCTCTTCAAAAGTTTGCATACGCCCTGTTCAAATCCAATTTCGTCAGCGCGGACACATACGCGATGGCATTGGATCGGCCCACCATCACCGTCGATGTTTTTGATTTTTCGCGGGGCGTTGAATACGATTTCGCCGTCATGCTGATGGATGACGGCAAGTACGTAATCATGACCAGCGCGGATCGGCTGGACTTCGACTCCTGGGAGAGTTCGCGGGCGGAATTCGATGCCGTCCACCGACGATTGAAAGACGCCGGGTTACGAAAGATTCAAACCTACTGTTCGGACCGGCTCACACTACAAGGTTCGCTCATCGACATTTCCTACTACGCGAGTAAGTCCGACTTTGGCCGCTTGAGCCTGCTCCTGCCTGAACTGGCCCTGGATGAATCGCCCGCGCGAAGCCTCATGGAAGAGGCCCGGAAACTTCTCCGAGATTACGGCGACAAGTATCCCGGGCCCGAGCAGCCGAAGACATGAACTTCATACGGGCGGCTTTGTTTCACCCCAGCCGATTCAAGGCACTGAAGAGCGCGCGAATGGAGGCGATGGTGAGATTCGCGTCCACGCCCGCGCCCCAGGCCTC
>CAZGYS010000793.1:0-2912 GCA_964530305.1 uncultured Leptospiraceae bacterium | reverse complement strand
CCATCATTATGATTGGTTGCTGCTTCACGGTAGAACCCTGCTGGCACGTTCGGCCCTGGTTAAATTCTTGTAGCCGTCAAAAGCCCCGACCTGGTGGTCCCGACGAAGAATATCCACGATGAGCACATAGCGATCCTGATTACCGCCGTTTACCGCGCGATGGCGAATCGTATTATCGAATAAGATCGTTTCCCCCTCTCTCCAGCGAACGATTTCACCATCGAATTCAAAACGACAAGCATCATGCGAAGGAATAACCAGGCCGAGGTGTATGCGATAGATATGAGTATCATTGGGATGATCATGCCAGTGAGTCTCCGCGCCGGCTTCCAGGAGGGAGAATCCGGCCGAACTTATGGTATTGAAGCGCGCATCGGCTTCGGCGAGCAAAGCCGAAGTGCGCGGGCACAAGGCGTGATTGTTTTCCGTATATCGCGGGTCGCTACCGTCATTGATGACGGTGCCGTGTAGATAAAACCCAAGAATACTCCACAGGCCGTTATGCAAGTACTCCTCAACCCAGACATTGAAGTTCCGCTTGCCCATGGCGACGCATTCGTCGCGAAAGACCGTCCAATTATATTCCAGAAAAGAACGTATTTCATTATACGAGGATGGATCTTCGTCTTTCGGGATCATTGACGTATTCCTCCAGGTCTCGGCGCGTCTTTCCGCCGCGTAAAAAATCCAGCACAAGATTTATCCGAACCGTATTTCCCTCATTCCAGGATTCATGGGGAATGGTATTATCGAAAATAGTAACTTCTCCTTCGTGCCAGGCGATGCTTTCATCCAGGATCGCGAAGCCGCTGGTCGCGGGATCACTCTTTAGACATAGATGCGCGCGATACATATAACCATCCGGGTGGTAATGCTTCGCGGTGCGCGTTCCCGGATAAAAGGCGGATATGATTGCCGAACAAAGTCCATCGTCCAGGCGCTCATTGATTTCCCGCAACATTGACGACGTCCCGGGACACATGGCGTGAAGATTCGGATAATCGTCCTGAGTACCGTCGTTTACCCGCTCTCCGTGCACGTAGAATGCTCCGACTCGCCACTCATTATCATATAAATAACCTTCCTTCCAGGGCATGAGCGGAAGAGTCGCCGCCGTACATTCCTTGCGTGCCGTTGCATAATCGCGAAGCAACAGTTCCGTAATGGGAAACGAGTCCGGATTCAAGAAATGCTTCATGCCGAACCTACCGTAATGCGAGCGGGGTTCCCGACGGCGGATGAGTTGTCGGGCATGTCCTTAAACACGGCCGCGCCCATGGCGATTTTACAATTGGCTCCCACGCGAACGCCGTGATTGATGGAAGCACCGCTGCCGACTTCGACGCAATCGCCGAGTACGCATTCGCCGCCCACCAGGCTGTTGCTGAACAAACTACAGAATCTCCCGACCAGCGCGTCATGTCCCACCGTCGTGTTGTTCGCGATGGTGGCGTAGGCTCCAACGTGACTGTCCTTATCAATCAATGCATTGGGGGATATGTTCGTACCATAGGGGTTTTCCAGGTTCGCGGACAGGTCGACGAAGGCCGTAGGATGAAATATCCCCAGCGCCGGACGAAAATTAAGGGATTCGCATTCTTGTATCAAGGCAGCGCGTACATCGGCGCGCAAAAGCATGGGAATGAATCGAAACTTATCAGGATCCATCTCTTTCAGTTGTTCCGTCGATATGCGCGGTAAATCCAGACCGTTCTTGCCCTCAGGAGAGTTTACGTAAAAACCTCGCGTCTTGCGGCGAACTTCGCGGATGTATCGCGTATACCCTTCTTGCATGAAGGGATGTTCGGCCATGGTCTGGACGAAATTCCAGGTATATTTCGCGACGCCGCCGTCCCCCAGAATGAAGTACTCTACGTCTTCATCCGGAGGGAAAGCCTCAAGACCACGTACACCGCCGATACTAGACACGCGCTCCCTCCACGGTTTTTCGCAGTAGCTCGAGGCCCGGTTCATGCCAGTTCTTGAAAAATTCGGACGACTGGATAAAATCCATCCAGCGCTCCCGCGAAATTCGGTCCGCGTAGCGCTCGTAAACGGATATAAATGATTTCTCACGCAATGCATGCATCACGGGTAGAATCGCATGTTCCATAATTTCCTCGTGAGGTACAAAGAGGCGCTCTACACCATGCTCTTCTTCTTCCTCCAGAATTCGCGCCAGTAATACGCGAAGATCCGAATCGGACGTGAAACGCGAATAAGCATTGTATTTCACGAATGCCAGAACTTCGAAAACGATGGTATAGACGAGATACACGGACAGGTCTTTGGAAAAACGCTCGCTCAAGCTACGCACGAAATCCAGACTATGATGAAACAAAAGCGGCGGGCGATTGAATTTAGCGTATATGTATTCCTCAAGAAGAAGCGCATGCCGCCGCTCGGTTTCGGCGACGCCTTCCAGAAAGGCGAATTCCTTCGGTCGACGCTCCAGCAGCGAAGCAAGTTCGAAACCTCCTACGTATTCGGTGGAATAGTATGAACACAATTCAATGTAACTGATGAGTTCGGTTATTTCCTCGCGGACCGGGAACAGTTCAGGAAAGTTTGTAAAGTCATGGGACTGAATTTCAAGCATTAGATGTCTCCGGTACGCCGCTTACCAGCCACTGATGAGACAACAACTGCGCACGGGTTTCTTCCTCATTCCTGGGAGGGTCTCCATCATATGTAAGGGAATCCATTCGCGGGCGTACTTGTAGTTTGAACATTAAGGATTCGATAAACGGGTTCGCGCTACGTTCTTCGCCTTTCACGATTTTCTCCCGGTAGCGACGAATAAATTCTCGAGCTAGTCGCGGTCGGCTCGTAAAGATATCCTCGATTTCAATAAGAAAGTTACACTCTTTCCCTACACGACGCTCTTCCGATCATCGGAAGAGCGTCGTGTA
>CAZGYS010000792.1:0-2919 GCA_964530305.1 uncultured Leptospiraceae bacterium | reverse complement strand
ATGATGCCTTCCCCGCAAACCTTGTCCGCCGGCAGACGCCGCTTATCCACCAGTAAGACGGGAACATCATTTCTCGCCAGGGCGATGGCGGCCATGAGACCGGCCGGACCGCCGCCGACGATGAGTATTCTATTGTCGTTCGCTTCCATCCGGTTATTGCGCGGGACCCGTGCTTACCGTTCGCTTTTACCCAGCAACTCGAAATCGCCGGCCAGATACATTTCGCGGGCTCGACCCCGGCGAATTTTACCGCTGGTCGTACGGGGCAAGCGCGCCGTCTCCACGATGCCCACCAGCTCCGGGATCAAGCCCGTCGCGGTAATGACCGCCTCGCGAGCGCGAAGGGCCAGGGCGTCCGGTTCCGATACGCGCCCCTTGCTCTTCTCCACGAGAAAGACGAAACCTTCGGTGCCCCGACGTTCGTCCTGGACCGGCACCGCCGCCGCGCGATCGTGGTCCAGTTCCTCGATTTCGTCCGCGGCGAATTCGATATCGCGGGGATCGTAATTGCGACCGTTTAGAATGATGATGTCTCTTTCGCGGCCGTGAATGTAGAGTTCCCCGTCCACGAGAAAGCCCAGGTCCCCCGTATCCAGGAAACCATCGCGGACGACGGCCCGGGTTTCCTCGGGTCGGTCCAGATAACCCTTCATCACCAGGGGCCCGCTCACATGAATGCGACCCACGCGATTTTCGCCCAGGTCGCGGCCGTTTTCATCACGAATACGAATTTCCACGTCGCGCAGGGGTCGGCCGACGCTCATGACGACCGTAGCACCGGCCGCGTCGGAATCCTGAACGACACGCCCCTCGGCCAGTTCCGAGCGATTCAATCGCAGGGAAAGCGGCGCGCGCGGCACTTCGCTGAAGGCCACGGCCAGGGTCGCCTCGGCCAGGCCGTAGACGGGCGTAAAGCTTTCATAGCGAAAGCCGGCGCCGGCGAACCGGTCCGCGAATCGCCGCAGAGTGTCTTCGCGTACGGTCTCCGCGCCGATCAGGGCGATGCTCCAGTTGCTCAAATCCAGTTCAGGGATTTCCTCTTCCCGCACGCGGTCCACGCAAACCTGCAGGGCGAAATTGGGCGCGGGGCAAATCGTGGCGCGACTTTCGCTCAGGGCCCGCGGCCAGAGACCGGGACGCGCGATAAAATCCTCGGGCTTCAAAAAGGTCATGCTGCCCCGGGCCGTGACGGCCGAAAACAGACCGCCGATGAGACCCATGTCATGGTGCAGGGGCAACCAGGAACAACCGCTGTGCTCCCAGGAATTGCCCGGCAGAGCAGCCAGGATGGCGCGGGTATTATGCATGATGTTGCCGTGGGTCAGCACGATGGGCTTCGGCGCCATGGTCGTTCCGCTGCTGAACTGAATCAGCGCGGGCTCCTCGGGGCGCATGCTTTCGCGCAAACCGCCGGAGGTGTTGCCCGCCGGCGGGGCAAGCTCCTCGGGCGTCACGCAGGACAGCGCCAATTCATCGATGACTTTCAGCAGCCCGGGACGGGTCTTTTCTTCCGTTACGACCAGGCGGGCCTTCGCCGTTTGAAGCATGCGAATCGTCGCCGGCTTGTAGTCGGCCATGCGCCCCATGCGCGGAGTGGCCAGGCAAACGGGGACGGCGCCGCAATAGAGCACTCCGTAGAGCGAGCGAATCAGATCGTAGGACGTAGACTGCACCAGCGCCACGCAATCGCCTTTTTGGATTCCCCGGGCACGAAGGGCCGCGGCCAGCAGCGCGGCGTCACGGGCCAGGTCTTCATAGGCATGTTCACCGACGGTATTATCGCGCGCGAAGAAGCGGACGCCCGCCGGCCCGTCGGCCGCCAGCTCAAGGGCCTCGGCCAGGGAACCGGGAAGCGCGGCTTCGCCATGCGCGGTCAAGTTCCTCCTCCGTCGACGAGCGAGCCACCGGCGCCTTGTTCAGCCAGTCTTTCGCGGACGAGTCGAACGACGTCGGAAACCAGCCGGGGCGGATTTTCGGGTTCTTCGCCCAGGACCGTGCGAAAGTGGTTTTCCACTTCAACGGCCAGGGTCAACAGGCCCACGGAATCCAGACCCAGGTCCTCCGCCAGGCGACTTTCGCTCTTGACTTCTTTCGTGACGGCGCAGTGCTTTATGAGCACGTCCCGTACGACCGCTTCGATCTCCGCGTCCGTGATGGTGTTTTCGCTCATAGGCCAGGTAAAAATCGCCCGCGCTCGGCGAAGGCGCTCCCATAATCATTAGCTTCTCGCAGAGCCTGCTCTTCCGCGCGTACGCGAACATACAGGACGGCCGCGTTCATGATGGTGAATACAATCGCGCTGATAAACGCGCCGTGCAACAGCGGCACGGCGATGATCTCCAGCACGACGCCCAGGTAATTGGGATGACGAATGAATTTATAGATGCCGCCCGTCACCGGCGGCCCGCCGGGCAAGGCCATGATGCGCACCGACCAGCGCTTGCCCAGGGTGCGAATCGCCAGGTAGCGCAGAACCTGGCCCGCGATGGTCAACACCAGGGCGGGAATCGCCAGGTAAATATTAAAGGCGGGTCCCAGCAAGAGCACTTCGGCCAGCATGGCGAAGAACCAGAGCGTGTGGGTCAGCTTCATGAAGATGAAGTGACGGGGAAAGTATTCGCGTCCGCCCTGGGCGATAATCCAGGCTTCGTTCTTTTGGGAATGCCGCAGTTCCAGGAGGCGTTGAATCGCCAGGAAAACTAGAAGGCCGATAAAGGCGATTTGCGTGGGACTCGGGTTCAGTATCTTTTCCAGCATGGCGTCTACCATTGTAATAAAACCGCTTCGGCCGAGAACGCCGGCCCCATGGCGGTGAGCATGCCGTAGTCTCCCGGCGAAAGCTCTTTTTGAGCCAGGGTTTCCTGGAGAACAAAAAGCACCGAGGCCGACGAAAGATTGCCGACCTTCGCCAGGCTTTCC
>CAZGYS010000791.1:0-2932 GCA_964530305.1 uncultured Leptospiraceae bacterium | reverse complement strand
AAGCAGGCGTAATTGTTCAAGCTTCGCGTCGGCGAAAGCCGCGGAGAACTCCGCCATGTCGGACGTGGGGCGTTCGACGATGAGCCTGCCCGGTCCGGCGTTGCCGATGGTTAGCTTGCGCTCGGCGCTCGTGCCCGCCGCCTTGAACCCAAAATCCAATTCCTCCGGCGTGAAAGTTAAGCGTGGCTCTCCCCGGCTTCCCAGCAGCACCAGACGAAACTCCCGATGATTAACGTCGCTCGTGCGAACGATCAATTGTCCGGCGGCCTGGACCTCCGCGGGCGTATAACGCATGAGCAATTCCGTTTCGCCGCCCGGTTCCAGACGAAGGGGCAAATCGGGGAGGTCAACCAGCGCGAACTCTTCCTCGCCGGCGCTGATAAAAACTTCGTCGATAAAAAGCGTCCCCATGCCCGTATTACGAAGCTTGAACGGTAATTCACGCTGAAAGCCCGCGCCCACGGTTTCGAAATCCAGTTCCAGGCTCGCCGGTTCAAAGTTAGGCAAGCCCGGCTCGCCTTTCAAGACGACGTTTGCCGATTCCGAGACATCAGTTGGATAGGTGAACGTCAGCAGCCCTTCGCGCCGGTCACTCCGGGGCAGGTAACGTATCTTTAGAATTGTAGAGTCGCCCGACGCTACCTCCAGGGGCAGGGAAAGCAGTTCGGCCGGTTGAAAACCCGGCCCCTGGTATTCGATGTTTTCGATTCGCAGGACTCCATCGCCTTCATTGGCGATTTCCAGATTACGAATCATGGATTCCTCGATATCGACGATACCGAAATCCAACTCCCCGGGAAAAACCGGTTCGGGCAAGAGTGCCCGCCCGACGAAATTCACGCCGTGTTCAGTCGCGGCGACGGCGTTACTTCGAATGACAAGCGTGACGGGGGCGGTATCGCGCCTGGGCCGATATTCAAAGCGAATACGACTTTCGCCTCCCGGCGCAATGGCCAATGGAAGCGATACCGCTTCCGCGAACCCGAACGGTCCATCGAGTAGTTCAAGACCGCCGATATGCAGTTCGCTATTGCCGCTGTTCTTGATTATGAGTTCGCGAGACGAAATCGCGCCCGGCTCCCCCGCGCCGAAGTCCAGCACATCGGCGCACTCCAACACGGGAATCCCCGACACGGCCTTGAGCTTAACTTTCCTGGAAGCGTAACCGGGAGCATTCGTCCGCACTTCGAATTCCGACCGAAACTCACGCATTTCAGTGGTCGGCCCGGGCGCGAAGGTCATGGGAATTTCGCGAAAGTCACGGGGGCCGACACCCAGCGGGTCGGGAACGCCGGACGCGACACCGAAACCTGAATCACCCTGAATCCCGCCCCGGTCCAGGCGCAACAACCCTTCGCCCTCGTTTCCGATTCGCAGGACACGCCGCGCCTCGGTTCCCCATGGTACGATGCCGAAATCAAGTTCCTCGGGAACACCGGGAGCAAGGGGTTCGGCGAAATCCTCGGGCGAACGCCGTATCCAGCCGTCCAGTCGCCTTTCGTATTCCAGAACGGCGTCTCGATTCACCAGAGTCAGCGTATCGCCCCGCGCGACCGCCGTCGCCCCGTCCATGTCCAGGGGAAGCGGAGCACATTCGCGCCACGCGTCTTCATGGAGGTCGTAAGCGTAGTGACGCCGACCGTAATCGGACGCATCCCGTCCGCCCAAAACGTGCAATTCGCCGCCGGCGAGAACCATCGCCATGCCGCGCAGCGCCCGAGGCAAGGGACGACGCCGGGACCAGCGATCATCCGCGAAAATCTCGTGCAAGTCCAGGACGCCCCGGCGATTTACGCCTCCCAGAATAACGAGCCCGTCATCATGAACCAGACCGGCGCACTCGGCGCGAGGCTCCGTCAAGGACGTGCGCACCGACCATTCGTCGTTCACCGGATCATAGTAGTGATGTTCCACGCGATAGCGCAGCATGTAACCGCCCAGCAGGTGAATTCCGTCTCCGGACGCCGCGGCAAGACACCGTTCCGCTCGGGCGCGAAGAGGCAGCGGCGCGATTTCGCTCCAGGCCCGTTGCGCGAAATCAAAGACCGGATTGCGCATGGGGAACCTTCCATTGCGATCGCGCCCGCCCATGACATGGATGCGACCGTTCAAGGCGCAAAGGGCGAAACCGAGGCGATGCTCCGGCGAAAACACCCGGGACGCAGGGAGGGAATTCTCCATGGTCAATCGGTAATACGAATTCGCATATCCGACAAGCCATATGCCGGCTCTCGCGAGAAATTATATTGAATTATATTAATGCCGATTCAACGCACGGGCTGACCGGGAACACGCGAAAGCGCGGCGCGCAGCCCCACGAAGTCCAGACGCAGGTGCATGCGAAAGCGATGGCGATGGGATGATTCACAGTAGCGCCCGGAAAAATGCCAGGAACCGCCTCGCATGACGCGAAAACTCTTCACGGCCAGGTTCTCGCGTCCGTCGGCGGCGTTGTAAGGGTACGGCTTGTAGAGGCTCGACGTCCACTCCCAGGCATTGCCGGCCATGTCGTGGATGCCGAAGGGGTTCGGCGGAAAGCTGCCCACGGGCGATGTTCGCTCCAGCCAGCGGTCCCGCCCCTTGCGCCCCCAGAAGTTGGCCAGGTCATGGGTCAGTTTACCGTCCGCCGTGGGAAAGCGATGACGGCGACCGCCCCTGGCCGCGTATTCCCACTCCGCTTCGGTGGGCATGCGCAGTCCGGCCCATTTCATGAAAGCCAGTCCATGATTCCACTTGATGGCGACCACGGGCTGGTTGGGCGCGTTCAAGGTTTTATCGTCCATGAAATCCGGCTCGGGATAAGGCCCTTGATTCACGAATTTCATGTACTGCCCGTTGGTAACTTCGTACTTACCCAGCCAGAAACCGTTCACGTCCACGCGATGAGCCGGCAAGCGATCCTTCTTCTTACCACCGCCCATCATGAACGAAC
>CAZGYS010000790.1:0-2935 GCA_964530305.1 uncultured Leptospiraceae bacterium | reverse complement strand
CTGCGTCCCGCGGCTTCGCACAAACGTTCAGCTCCCGACATCGCCCTGATTCGCATCAGCGACGACGGCCCCGGACTGCCCCCGGGAGAACATGAAAAAGTTTTTCAACCCCTGTATCGTTTGCAGGCCGGCAATCGTCCCGTGCGGGGCACCGGCATGGGTTTGTATATCGTACGCGAAATCGTAAGTGCCGCGGGTGGTTCGGTGACGGCCGAATCCGCGGGCGCTTCCGGTGGGCGCGGGACCACCATGGAGATTCGCCTACCCCTGGGAGGTCAGGCGTGAGCGCTCGCATACTCGTTCTTGAGGACGAGGATGGGATTCGCCGGGCGTTGCGCATCAACCTGGAAGCCGAGGGTTTCCAGGTGCGCGACTACGCCAGCGCCGAACAGGTGCTGGAGGACGGTGCCGGCCTGGATTCGGTGGCGCTGGGAATTTTCGACATCATGTTGCCCGGGGAAATGGACGGACTGGAGTTGTGTCGTCGCCTTCGTGAAAAGAAGCACGGCTTTCCCGTGATCTTTCTTACGGCGCGCAATCGCCTGGACGATAAGTTGCGCGGGTTTGAATCCGGCGGCGACGACTACATGACCAAACCCTTCGAGCTCGAGGAACTGTTGGCCCGAGTGCATGCGCGCCTGCGAAGGAGCGACTCCGGCTCGGGCGGTGAAATAACCATCGGAGCCCACGTCCTGGACCTGGAGAAGGGATTGGCCCGGGCCGCCGAAGGCGGCGAACCGACGCGTTTCAATGCTCGGGAAACGGCCATACTGCGCTTGCTCGTGGAACATCGCGGCGGACCCGTCAGTCGTGATTTGATCCTGGACACGGTCTGGGGCACGGCGGAGTTTCCGACCAACCGCACGGTCGACAATTACATCGTTAAGTTTCGAAAAATATTTGAAGAGGATCCCCGGGAACCGCGCTGGTTCATAACGCGTCACGGCCAGGGTTATGAACTGGCCTCCGAGGAATAGGAACATACCATGAGTAATCAAAACCAAACCGATGCATCTTCGCGCCCCGCGCTCGCGCGAGCCTTGCGAGGCGAAAGCACGTCCCGCGTACCCCTGTGGTACATGCGCCAGGCCGGGCGATATTTGCCCGAGTATCATGAGGTTCGCAATCGTTTCAGCTTCATGGACCTTTGCCGCGACGTGGAATCCGCCGTGCGCGTCAGTCTTCAACCCCATGAACGCTTCAGCCTGGACGGCGTAATCATGTTTTCGGATATTCTAACGCCGCTGTCGGGCGCGGGCATCGAGCTGCATTTCGAGGAAAAGCGCGGTCCGGTGATCGATACCCTCATTACCGAAATGGAACACATCGACATCATGGCCGACTTCCAGCCCGAGCGGGACACGGCGTTCGTGGCCGAGATTCTGCGCACGCTTCGCGCGACCCTGGAAGAGCGCGCCGCGAAAGACGGCGTGGAGCGCCCCGGCCTGCTGGGTTTCGCGGGCGCCCCCTTCACCTTGACTTCTTATCTCATCGAGGGCGGAACATCCCGTCATTTCGATAAAACCAAGGCCGCCATTTTTGGACGCTCCGATTTTTACCATGCCCTGGCGAATCGCCTTACTGAAATCACCATTAATTATCTAAAGATGCAGGCGGCGGCCGGCGCGGACGTGGTGCAGATTTTCGACAGCTGGGGCGGCGTGCTTTCGCCCGCGGACTATCGCGAATTCGCCATGCCCTATACGGCGCGCATCATCAAGGCCCTGCGCGAAAGTACGGATATTCCCGTGATTCTCTTCGTCGGCAATTCCGCGCATCTGGTGCCGGAGATGGTGGAGCAGGAGCCCACGGCGCTGGGAATGGATTGGCGCGTGACCGCTGAGCAAATTGAACGCCTGGTGCCGGGTCACATGGCCGTGCAGGGTAACCTGGACCCGCTCACGCTGTACGGCAGTCCGGATCGGGTTCGCGCGGCGACGCGGCGAGTGCTGGAGAGTTTCGCGTCTCGTCCCGGTTACGTTTTCAATCTGGGGCACGGCATCAATCCTAAATCGCCCATTGAATGCGTGCAGGCCATGATCGATACCGTGCGCGATTTTAAGTAGCGCGAAACCGAATAAAGTCGACGCGCGTTGCGAATTGTTTCGCGACATATTCGCGTGCGAAATGTTAAGCGCTTAACTTTGTGCATGCGTTTCGATTTCGCGTAAGCTTTTAACTTTTTTCTTTTCCGCCGGCGGCTTCGCGGGGCCCATCCTGTCACGCCCCGGCGATATCATGTCGTCCTATACTTGATGTAAGGACGACATGATGGAAATTGAAAATCGCATGCCGCTGGATCTCTATGATCTGGATCGAACCACGCGTAAGCTTATGCTGAGGGAAATCGCCTTCGACGAGGAACGCGGTGGTTTTTATTTAAGTCCCCGCCTGAGTGAAAAAGGCCGGAAGGATTATCGTCGCCTGCTCACCCGGGCGGTCGTCAGTTACGGCGATCAGTGGTTGGCTGATCAACTGCGAACGCGCGGGCGCATTAATGAAACGCAAGAGCGTCGCAATCCCCGGGGCGGCGTTATGACCGTGAAGATGCCGGTAAACGCGCCGGACATCCTGGCGCAGGGCGAATTCAATCGCTACTACCTGCGGGCCCTCTGCCTGCGCGCCGTCAAGCGCGGCGACGCTAAACTTATCGTGCACCGCGCGCGTCACTCGGCCAAACCCCGCCCCGAATCGCAACGTCTGGAGGGGACGGCCCTGGATGCCCGTCGACTTTTGCGGGACCTGCGACGTCGAACGGGGGCCGCCATGGCCGGCGTTCTTCCCGTGGGACCGAATTCAGGTTTGAGCGCGCGCTTGCCTCGGGGAGGGTAGCGCCGCTCGGCAAACCGGAACTTCAATGCGCGCCAGGGGCGATTATGCGCATTAATACGTCTTTTTTGAGGAAACTTTTATAAAATTATTGTTTTTTGACCGC
>CAZGYS010000789.1:0-2943 GCA_964530305.1 uncultured Leptospiraceae bacterium | reverse complement strand
ATTGTAGGCATTGATCAAAAACGCCAGTTGCTCATGGCGACCCAGCTTGTCGAAGTCGGCTCCGGCCAGGCGCTTGAGATAGGCGTCCAGGGTCGCTTCGTCGTTCTTCTTGAGTTTGCCGTAGGCAACGATGCCGTTTCCATCCACGTATTTTCCCAGCAGCACGGAAAAATCGCCGTGGCTGAACGTCTCTCCCGGGGTGTCCGGCCCCAGTCCCTTCATACTGGTGATTTCCGGCGGATAAAAAATCGCGCGGACGCATCCGATTTGCGTGATGCTCTTGCAACCCGTGAACAACAAACCGGCAAGCAGGACCGAGACAAGACTGATAAAACTACGACGAAGCATGAATTGACCTCTATAAATGATTCGGTAATATTAAGAACTATTTTCCGGACGAACCCGGCCAAAAAAGCCCGAGCCCGCGCGTCATGACATTAGAAAGACGAGCGGCGGGCAGGTCACGGAAAATCACTCATCCCCCCTCCCCAAATTTCGGGTATTTTCATGGATATTCAGCCGGACCGGGTGGTTTCGGTATAACTTGACAGGGGCGCTCCCAGGACCGGTTTGTCCATGAACATGTCTCTGGAAGCAGTTATACAAGCCCTGGGCGAAAAAGCCCTGGGAGAGATCGAGGGCGCGAAATCCGCCGACGAATTGGACGAATTACGCGGTCGTTACCTTGGTAAGAAGGGAGAACTGACCGGGATCCTCAAGGGTCTCAAGGATCTTTCGCCCGAGGAAAAGAAAGCCGCCGGCGCCGAAGCGAATCGCCTGCGCGAACAGCTGGAAAAAAACCTCAATGGCCGCAGGCAAAGCCTGAAGGAGCAAGAGGTCCTTGAGCGAGTTCGCTCGGAACGCTACGACGCCCTCCGCCCCATCAAGAAAGAAGGCGGACATCTGCATCCCATCACCCGCGCCCAGTATCGCGTGGAGGACATCTTTACTTCCATGGGCTTTCAGGTCATCGACGGGCCCGAAGTGGAGACGGACGACAACAACTTTACGCGTCTTAATTTCTCCGACGACCATCCGGCCCGGGACGAACACGATACGTTCTGGACCACCGACGGCACGCTGCTGCGCACGCACACATCGCCCGTGCAGGTGCGCGCCATGCAAACCCTGAAGCCGCCCTTCCGCGTGGTCGTTCCCGGTCGCGTCTTTCGCTGTGAAGAGTTGGACGCCACCCATGAGAATACCTTTCACCAGGTGGAAGGCATGATGGTGGACAAGAACGTTTCGGTGGCCCATCTGAATTACGTCGTGAAGACTTTTCTCTCCGCCATTTTCGAGAAGGACATTCACATTCGCCTGCGCCCCGGATACTTCCCCTTCGTCGAGCCCGGCTTCGAATGCGACATCGCCTATCCCGACGAAAACGGAAAACTTACCAACTGGATGGAGTTCCTGGGTTGCGGACTCATTCATCCCAATGTCCTGCGCGCCGGCGGGATCGACCCGAACGAGTGGTCCGGCTTCGCCTTCGGCATGGGTCTGGATCGCCTGACCATGCTCATGCATGAAATCGAGGACATTCGTCACTTCATGTCCGGTAATCTGCGTTTTCTCAGTCGCTTCCCCGGCGCGTAATCGCGGCGATTTCGCTCTTATAAAGGTACGTAGCATTGAAAATATCATTGAACTGGTTATCCGATTTCGTCGACATCGCCGACGTTCCTCCCGAGGAAGTCATGCTGGCCCTGACTCGCTCCACCTGCGAAGTCGAAGGCCTGGAGCAAGTTTACCCCTGGCTGGACCAGGTCCTCATTGCCCGCGTAGTCGAAAAAAAGAAACACCCCGACGCCGACAGGCTTTCGCTGTGCAAGGTGGACACGGGGGACGGCACTCGCCCCATCGTGTGCGGCGCACCCAATGTGGACGAAGGCCAGTTGATTGCCCTGGCGGACATCGGTTGCCGCCTGCCGAAGGGCGAAGGCGAATTTCTGGAAATCAAGGTCGGCAAGATTCGCGGCGAAACATCCAAAGGCATGATTTGTTCCGCTGGAGAATTGGGCCTGGAGGAAGTCCTGGGCGAAGGCAAGGGCATCCTGGTTCTGAATGAAGCCCTGGCGGGCATGGTCGATGAAAAGCAACTCAAGCTGGGCGCGCCCCTTTCGTCGGTGATTCCCCTGCGGGATTACATCCTGGAAATCGACAATAAGTCCATTACCCATCGTCCGGATCTGTGGAGTCACTACGGTTTCGCGCGGGAACTGGCCGTCATCTACAATAAGAAACTCAAGAACGACCCCCTGAACGCGAAAGGCGTTTCCGTTAAAAGGGATCTGCCGCAAAGCGAAATCAAAATCGCCAAAGACGCCGCGAAAACCTACTACGGCGTACATTGCACGGGCGCCCGAGTAACGAACAGCCCCCCGCGCATCGCAGCCCGGCTCCTGAACGTAGGCCAGCGCCCCATCAATAATATCGTGGACGCGTCGAACTACCTCATGTTCGAAATCGGCCAGCCCAATCACATCTTCGACGCCTCCATTTTGAAAACGAAGACCGTTTCCACGGCGGCCACGGGCAAGTCCCTGCCCCTGAAGAGCTTCAAGACCCTGGATGAAGAAGAGCGCAAGCTGCCCGAGGGTACGGTCATGATTCTCGACGGCGCGGGCAAGAACGCGAAACCCATCGCCATCGCGGGAGTGATGGGCGGCATGGAATCCGGCGTGGCCGATTCCACCAGCGAACTGTTTCTCGAAAGCGCCACCTTTCATCGCGAAAAGATTCGCGCGGCGATTTCGCGCATCGGTTTGCGCACGGATTCGGCGCAACGCTTCGAGAAAGGCCAGGACCCGGCCAAAGCCCGTCCGGCCCTGTTGCGATTGACCGAATTACTGAGCGAATCCTGCCCCGATCTCAAAATGGGCGTCATCACGGGCGAATCGCCCGAAGGCCCCGCCCGCAACAAGGTGGATCTCCCGGCCGACT
>CAZGYS010000788.1:0-2950 GCA_964530305.1 uncultured Leptospiraceae bacterium | reverse complement strand
GCCGCCGTCCCGGCTCGTGCCGGCCAAGCTCTACGTCTTCCACGGTCAGGCCGGAGATCTTTTTCACGTCCATCTTCTGAGTTACGCGAAACGCGGTAAGCGAACCACGGGTGGAGAAGAGGCGATCGCCCGCCTTGTTGTTAACAATCTTACCCGTAATGGATTCGATGAGTCCGTCGAAGGGCAGCTTGTGCTCACTGTCCTTAATGGCGACGTTCGTTGCAACCCCGCCCACGTGGAAGGTCCGCATGGTAAGCTGGGTTCCCGGCTGACCGATGGACTGGGCCGCGACGATACCCACGGCCTCACCCAGCTCGACTTCCTTGAGTCGCGCGAGGTCCATGCCGTAGCAACGGGCGCACACGCCGTAGCGGGTCTCACAGGTCAACGCCGAGCGAATCTGCAGTTCCTCGATACCGGCCGCGTCGATCTTATTGGCCATCTCTCGGTCCAGCAGCGTGCCGGCCTCAAACATGGTATCTCCCGTAACGGGGTCCTTGATGTCCTGCGCGATAACGCGACCGAAGACGCGACCACCCAGGGTTACGATGACTTTATCTCCCTCTTTCACCGCGCGCAGAGGCACGCCTTTGGAGGTGCCGCAGTCGGGCTCGGTCACGATAACGTCCTGAGCAATGTCCACCAGGCGGCGAGTCAGGTAACCCGCGTCGGCCGTTTTCAGGGCCGTATCCGCGAGACCTTTTCGGGCGCCGTGAGTCGAGACGAAGAATTCCAGAACGCCCAGTCCTTCGCGGAAGTTGGAGCGAATCGCCAGCTCCATAATTTCACCGGACGGACGAGCCATCAGACCACGCATACCCGCCAGCTGGCGAATCTGCTGCTTGGAACCCCGCGCGCCGGACGCCGCCATGATGTAGACGGGATTGAAACCGGCCTGGTCCTGCTCCAGCTCGGCGAACATGGACTCGGTAATGTCCTCGTTGGCCTTGGTCCAGATTTCGATGACTTTCTTATAACGCTCGTCGTTGGTAATTACGCCCTGACGGTGCGCTTTCTCCACGTCCGTCACTTCCTTGTTGGCCGCGGCAATCATGTCTTTCTTCGTGGGAGAGACCTTGATGTCCGAGATGGAAATGGACGGCGCGAAAACGGTGGCGTAGTGGAAACCCAGTTCCTTGATGCGATCCAGCATCTCCACCGTGGCCGCGGAGCCGTGGTTGTTGTAGACATTGGCGATGAGCTTGTTCACTTCCTTATCGGAAACGGGATGGTTCACGTAGCGGAAACCATCGGGCATCACCGAGTTGAACAGAACGCGACCGGGAGTGGTCTCGATCAGTTTGTCTTTATAAAGAACGTTGACCTTGGCGCGCAGGCTGACCGCCTTCACGTCCACGGCATACATGATTTCGTCCAGGCCGCCGAAGATTTTACCTTCGCCCAGGTCTCCGTCGAGCTGGGAGGTCAGCAGGTAAATCCCGAGCACCATGTCCTGTGTCGGGCCCACGATGGGCGCGCCGTTGGCGGGGTTCAGCAGGTTGTGCGGCGAAAGCATCAGCATCCAGTTTTCCAACTGCGCCTTGGGCGAAAGCGGAACGTGGATGGCCATCTGGTCCCCGTCGAAGTCGGCGTTGAACGCATGGCAAACCAGCGGATGCAGTTTAATGGCCTTGCCCTCGACCAGTACGGGCAGGAAGGCCTGGATACCCAGACGGTGCAGCGTGGGAGCGCGGTTCAGCATGACCGGGTGCTCCTTGATGACCTCGTCCAGGGCCTCGAATACTTCTTTCTCTTCCGCCTCGACTTTCTTCTTGGCGGACTTGATGTTCGGCGCCAGTTCCAGATCCACCAGGCGCTTCATGATGAAGGGCTTGAACAGCTCCAGAGCCATCTTCTTGGGCAGACCCATTTGGTGGAATTTGAGCTCGGGTCCAATGACGATCACCGAACGACCGGAGTAGTCGACGCGTTTACCGAGCAGGTTCTGACGGAAACGACCGGTCTTACCTTTCAGCATATCCGAGAGCGACTTCAGCGGGCGATTGCCCTTGCCCTTCACGGAACGCTTGCGACGGCTGTTGTCGAAGAGCGCGTCCACGGCTTCCTGCAGCATACGCTTCTCATTGCGAATAATGATTTCCGGCGCTTTCAGAGCCAGCAGTCGCTTGAGGCGATTGTTGCGGTTGATGACGCGACGATAGAGGTCGTTCAAGTCCGACGTAGCGAAACGACCACCCTCGAGCTGAACCATGGGGCGCAGTTCAGGCGGAATGGTGGGGATGACGTCCAGCATCATCCACTCGGGACGGTTGCCGGATTCTTTCAGGCTTTCGAGAACTTCCAGTCGCTTCAGCAGGCGACGGTCGGAAATCTTTTGCTTGTCGGCGATTTTCTGACGAATCTCGCGGGCTTCCGCTTCCAGGTCCACGCGGGAAAGCAGTTCCTTAACCGCGTCGCCGCCGATCATGGCGTTGAACTTATCGCCGTATTCGTCCAGGTATTCGTGATACTCTTCTTCGTCGATGAGCTCGCCGCGTTCGCGATCCGAATCGGCGGGGTCGATGATGACGTATCTTTCGAAGTAGAGAATGCTCTTGAGCTGGTTAATCGTCAGGTTGAGCAGCAGGCCCATGCGACTGGGTACGGAACGATAGTACCAGAGGTGCGCCACCGGGCCGGACAGCACGACGTGGCCCATGCCCTCACGACGAACCTTGCTGTGGGTTACCTCGACGCCGCAGCGGTCGCAGATAACGCCCTTGTAGCGAATGGACTTGAACTTACCGCAGTAGCATTCCCAGTCCTTGGTGGTTCCGAAAATACGCTCGCAGAACAGACCATCCCGCTCCGGACGCAGGGTCCGGTAGTTGATGGTTTCCGGCTTCTTTACTTCTCCGAAGGACCAGTCACGGATCCTGTCGGGGGATGCCAGTTGAATTCGAATGGAATCAAAATCGCTGAATTTGGACGTCATATTCGACCTGCTTCA
>CAZGYS010000787.1:0-2952 GCA_964530305.1 uncultured Leptospiraceae bacterium | reverse complement strand
CCATGGCCGTCCGGGCTCTCCGGAACCATATTAATACTCCAGGAGGATACCCATGATTCAAAAAATAGATTCCAATTCGCTTTTTCTGGCGGACCACGGCTGGCTCAAGAGTCGCTTTCATTTTTCCTTCGCCGAGTACTACGATCCCGCGCGCATGCATTTCGGCGCCCTGCGAGTACTCAACGACGACATCGTGCAACCCGGCTCGGGTTTCCCGCCCCACCCCCATCGCGACATGGAAATCGTCAGCTATGTTCTACGCGGGGAACTTACTCACCAGGACAACATGGGCAACCGTGAAACGCTGGGCCGCGGCTCGGTGCAGTACATGACCGCGGGCACGGGAGTGGTTCATTCGGAGTTCAACGAGGGCGGCGACGGCAATCTTCGCTTTCTACAGACCTGGATTTTGCCCGATAAGCCGAATCGAGAGCCCCGTTACGGATCCAGGCAATTCGCGCCGGAGAAACGGCGCAATGCCTGGCTGACGGTGGTATCCGCGGACGGCCGTGATGATTCGGTTTTAATTTCCCAGGACGCATCCATTCAGGTCGCGGAGCTGGACGCGGGCAAGGACATCCAATCCGAAATCGGCGCGGGACGCCTGACGTACCTGGTTCTGGCCGAGGGAGAAGCGAAGGTCCTGGACGGCGCGGGGAATGAAATCGCCATGGGTGAGCGGGACGCGCTGGCCATCACGGGGCCGGAGACAGTGAGCATTCACGCCGGCACGGACGCGCACTTGTTTCGCGTGGAGACGGCGGCGACTTGAGCCGACGCGCCTACTCCGTGACGGGTTCGTGGCCGCACATGGCCGAGAGAATATCACGGGTGACTTCGCCGCTCGCGCCTTGATGAATCAACAGGCAGGCCTCCAGCAACATGCGAAAGCAGCGCTGGATGTCCTGCTCGTAGAAAACGTACTGGTCGTTGAGAGTCGCCTCCAGGCGCGACTTCAGAAGCTTTTCACGCAGAACAAACAGCTGAAGATTGGAATAGACCAGGGGATGCTCCATGTAGTCCTCGGGAAAATCCTCCAGTTGCAACGAACCGAGCTTGCGCGGCGTCTTACCGAACAGAACCGTGAGAAATTCCTCAAGACACGTCAATAAGTCGCCGTTGTCCTGATGCCCGGCGTACAAACCCGCGTAGACGAAATCCAGGGCGTCGTCTCCCAGGGGATCATGTTCGGTCAGATACAGGAGCAACCCCTTCCACTTCTCCCAGCGATAGGTCATCCTTTCCAGGAGTGCGCGATGCTCACTGGCCATGATGTCGCGCACGACTTCCGCGTCCGCTCCGTCGATCACCAGTTGAACGCCGAAGCGAAAGAAACGCGCGAAGGGCTCCGGCCAATCCAGATCCTTCAGGGAATCCTCCAGACTCACCAGGCCCTGCTCCCGCGCTTCCTCGGCGGAACCCGCGGCCTGCTCAATCACCTCCGAAAAGGCAAGCGGCCGAATAAAAAGATCCGTAAGTCGATATTCGCTCATACGAAGCCGATCCATTCCGAATTGGACGGCTTTTACCCGGGGGAATCAACAAGTTTTTGAGAGACGTGGAGAAACGGAGGATAAAAAGAAATTCAACAATATACGCCGCGTCGAATCGCGACCACAAAAACCACTTTCGCTCACTTATGCAACTATTTAGAATAATTAACGAACCGTAAGAATGTGCACGCGAATACGGCCCTTAACTTAAAGAGACTTACAGCAATTTGCGCGCCTTGATCTCCAGGTATTCGTTAATCAAGCGCGCATCCAGCTTATCGGGGAACGCTTCCAGGGTGAGCACTCCGCGGTTTTTCAATTGTTGAATGACGCCCCGACGCCACAGAAGAAAGTCCGCCGCGGCGGCCTGCGTAAACAGCCGTTGAAAGTCCCGGGGCGGATGGTCCATTAATTCTTGAATATCGCGATATTTGAGCAGGACGGCAAAAGGAAGATGGCGACCGGATATCGCACCCAGATAGGACTGCATCATCACCGCGTTCATTTCGTCGATGACGTTGGAGAGCAGGGTCACCAGGCTGCGCTTGCGGCAAACCATGTTCAGATAGCGAAAGGCTTGCTCGAAATTACTCTCTTCGTAGGTGGCGAAAAGGTCGTAACCGGCTCGCACCAGCGCCCGATAGTGCCCCGGTCCGGAGCCCGGCTCCACGTAGCGGCGCACACGGGAATCGAACGCCAGCAAACCAACCCGATCGCCCTGATCCAGCGCCACCCGCGCCAGCAGTAGAATACTGTTCAGGGCATAGTCCAGCATGGTATGTCCCTTGATTTCGGCCGTCATCATGCGCCCCGTATCGAGCATGAAAATAATGGTCTGATTCTGAGTGGTCTGGTAGGTGCGCGTAATCAAGCGTGATTTCTTGGCCGACGCCTTCCAATCGATATGGCGAAAGACGTCGTCGCGCTGGTATTCACGTAGACGGTCGAATTCATTGTCCCCGCCGGTCTTGCGGCTGCGGCGCACGCCGATGAGCCCCAGCTGCGATTTCCGAGCCAGCAGGATGTACTTACTGACGGCCTTTAGATCCGGATAAACGCGCAGTTCGGTTTCGCAGGGGATGCGCAGAACCCGGCGCGCCAGCCCCAGGGGCGCGAAAAGCGTGACGTAGACCCTTTCCATGAGGTGCCGCCCGCGACGATGTACCCGCAGGCGATAACGAATCTCATTGCGTCCCGTTCGCAGGCGATCGTAATGGGGAAAGTCCACCACGGTCATGTCCGCCGTCGCGTCGTCGTGAATCAGCGCGCGAAAACCATTCAAGAGCCCGCCCGCCAGCAAGATATCCAGTTGCACCCTGTGGGGATAGTCGGCCGAATACACGGGATCGGTAACGCGATTCGCCTGAAAGCGTTTTCGCCCCGGCAACAGAAAACCGTCGAAAAGAAAGAACGCCAGCAGGGCCGCGTCGAAAAGCAAAATACCCCGCAGGGAATAACG
>CAZGYS010000786.1:0-2956 GCA_964530305.1 uncultured Leptospiraceae bacterium | reverse complement strand
GTCGTCAGCTCCACCTCCACGCGATTATAAACATTGAACCATTCCGGATGGTGATTGAGCTTTTCGGCCACGATGGCCATGGACGCCATGAAACCGAAAGCCTCCACGAAATCCTTGAACTTGAATTCCCGGCGAATCTTGTCTCCCTTGCGTTCCCAGCCCGGCGTCCGGGCCAGTTGGGTTTGAATTTCCTCATCGGTCAGTTTGGCGATTTCCATGGCGACTCCTCCGTTGAGCTTGAATCGCAATCAACCGGCACGCGGGCAATCGGAATTCCTTGCCGCCCGACGAGCCCGGACCAAAACGGTTCCCATGGATGAAACCGAACAGTCCGCCATTCGCGCCGCCAACCAGGGATTTTACCGAGCATTTGAATCGCTCAAGCTGGATCGGATGGAGGCCGTCTGGCTGAACGCGGGCGGCATCAAGTGCATTCATCCCGGATGGGAACCCCTCTTCGGTTGGGACGATATCATGAATTCGTGGCAGCGCATTTTCCGGAATACGAGCTACATGGAATTCGACGTCCAGGACGAAATCATGTTTTTCTCGGGAGACCTGGCGGTGGTTTCCAACCTGGAAGTCCTGACCAGCGCGGGAGCGGGCGGCGCGGCCCAGGGCGGCATTCGCGCTACCAACGTATATCGTAAACACGACGGCGAATGGCTGATGGTGATCCACCACGCGGGGTAACAACGGCGCGGGAAGCGGATCACGAATGAACACGAATGTAGCGAATGACACGTATAGGATTGTGGCGTGATATCGGTTTGCCCATCAGGCACTCCGTCCATCACCTTCCCATTGACGCCCCGCGTCGTTCAACTCACCAAAAACCAATTAGTGTTCATTCGTAAAATTCGCGCACATTCGTGTTCTCTCAAATTGGCTCACTTCTGAGACAACATCGTCAACGCGCTTTCGGCTCGGAGGTTGGGCATGCTGCCCACGGGACCCATGGAATTAAAATAGGCCGATTTGAGTTCCCGCAGTTCCAGCATGCGCACGAAACTACGAAAGTCCTGCACGGAAAAGAACGAACTGGTGGGCGTATTGTACCAGGCGTGAGGCATGGCCGACGTC
The DNA here is from genome assembly GCA_964530305.1 of uncultured Leptospiraceae bacterium. Classification (GTDB taxonomy): domain Bacteria; phylum Spirochaetota; class Leptospiria; order Leptospirales; family Leptonemataceae; genus CAZGYS01. Next base: position 1,873 of record CAZGYS010000786.1, on the reverse strand, counting down.
ACGGGCGAACCGCCGCGAAACATCAATTGAAAACGAATGCGCCAGTGCGCGAAGTTCGTATAGGCGATGATCAACTTCTTACCGACGCGAAAGGCCTCTTCCAGGATATTGCGCGGAAAAGCCAGCTCCTGAAACGTTCCCAGCAGCAAAACAAAATCAAAGACTTCGCCTTCGTATTGATCCAGGCCGTCCAGGATGTCCCCCTGATGCACGACCACGCCGCGTTCGATACAGCGGGCCACCATTTCGGGATCAATTTCCACGCCCTCGGCCATGGCGTTCTTTTCGCGGACCAGGCGTTCCAGAAATGCGCCGTCGCCGGTGCCGAGATCCAGGACCCTGGATTTTTCCGGGATCCAGTCCACGACTTGATTGTAGAGAAATTCCTGCATCAATGAGAAAGGGCCACGTCGTCGGTCGAGCCGCGTAGATTGCGATATTCCACGGCCATGAAATTTCCCAGGATACGCGTGAACTCGGGATTCTTGATGAGAAAGCTGTCGTGACCGTAGGGCGTCGAAAGATTCGCGTAGGTTACGATTTTGCGCGCGCGTTTCAAGGCCCGCACCATTTCCCGGGATTGAGACGGGGGATACAACCAGTCGGATTCGAAGGAGATCACCATGAAGCGCGCCTGGGTTTCCTTCAGGACCTGGTCGGCGGATTTACCGTCCAGCAGGTCGAAGATGTTCATGGCCTTCGTAAGATACAAATACGTATTCGGGTCGAAACGCTTTACGAAGCTTTCGCCCTGGTATTGCAAATAGGATTCCACCGAGAACTGAGGAAAGGGAACTTCCGATTCGGCCGGCTGGGGTTCCTGCACCTTGCGCCCGAACTTTTTGCGCATGGAGTATTCGCTCAGATAAGTCACGTGGGCAATCATGCGCGCCACGGCCAGGCCGTGCTCCGCGGTGGTTTCGCCCTCGTAGTAATCGCCGCCGCGCCAACCGGGATCGGTAAGAATGGCCTGACGCCCCACTTCGGAAAATGCGATTTGCATGGGCGATTGAGCCATGCACGAGGCGATGCACACGCAATTACGCACCATCTCGGGATAGTCCACGGCCCAGACCTGAGCCTGCATGCCGCCCATGGAACCACCCACCACGGCGAAAATGCTTTCGATGCCCAGATGCTCGAGCAGTCGCTTCTGAACGCGCACCATGTCCCGCACGGTGATCAGCGGAAAGTTCACGCCGAAGGGTTTGCCGGTCCGGGGATCGATGGAAGAGGGTCCGGTACTGCCGTTGCAACCGCCCAGGATATTAAAACTAATTACGAAGAAACGATCCGTATCGATGGTCTTGCCGGGACCCACGTGATAGTCCCACCAGCCCGGCCGACCGGTTTCCTTGTCCAGCCCGGCGACATGTGCCGTGCCCGACAACGCGTGGCAGATGAGAACGACATTGTCCTTCTCGGGCGTCAATTCCCCCAGGGTCATGTAGGCCACGTCCACCGTCTCGAATTCAAAACCGGACTGGGTCTTGATCCCCGGCAGAGTGGTAACGGTCTGGCTGGTATAGCCCAGGTCGGACTGGTAATTCTTGATCTTCCGATCCTGGAGATCCGCTTCCTCTTCTTCCGGCTGGTTTTCCGTGTTCTCTTCCAAGGCTTTTCTAAATATATACGGGTCGGACGGGCCGACCAGGGTTTTTAGGATGGAACATGGCTCGCCATGGTGAAGTCAAGATAAGAACAGCCGTTCCTCCCCTATTATCGGTTGCTCAATTAACCTGGACCGGTGTATTTGAGGCGTTCGTGGAAGTCTTCAACGGGGCGTAGACCCGCCTGGTCCCGGGCAAACTCCGGCTTCAGGGGCCCCGGGGAGACCCAGTCACCATTCCGTCGCAGGCCCTCTTCCTTATAG
>CAZGYS010000785.1:0-2957 GCA_964530305.1 uncultured Leptospiraceae bacterium | reverse complement strand
CCCAAGAACCAGGCGGACAGCCGGGCCATGCATCGCAGTATGCTGGCCGCGGGTCTGGTGCCCTCCGAGTCCGCGGAGGGGTGCGATTTTCATATTGTAAACTCCTGCGCTTTTACCCAATCGGCCAAAGAGGAAACCATTGAGACGGTGCTCGAAGCCGGCCAGGTTAAGAAGGATAGCGCGGAACAAAAACTGGTTCTGGCGGGATGTTTCGCCGAGCGCTACGGCACGGCCGTGCGCGATGAAATGCCCGAGGTGGATTTCAGTTTCGGCACCGGTTTGTACGAACGCGCCGGTCGCCTGGTTAAGGATCATTTCGCCCTGCCGGATTCGGTGATCACGCCGGACGGTCGCAACATCGGTTCGGCGGCCAGCATCGCCGAGCGCATGTTCGCCGAGGGCAATCGCCCTTATGCTCCGGTCAAGGTATCAGACGGCTGCAATCGCGGTTGCGCCTTCTGCGCCATTCCCCTGTTTCGCGGTCGCTTTCGGGACCGGCCCATGGATGAGATCATCGCCGAGTGTCGGGACATTGCCGGGAAGGGCGTTCGGGAAGTGAACCTGGTCAGCCAGGACACGAACATGTACGGCGGCTCGCCTGAAAAGCTGCTGGAGCTGGCCGAGCGCCTGCAGGAGATTCCCGAGCTGGCCTGGATTCGCATTTTGTATTTATATCCGGACGCCCGTACCGAAAAACTCATTCGGGGCATGGGGCGATTGGAGAAAGTCGTCCCGTATCTGGAGTCCCCCGTGCAGCACACGGCGCCCGGCGTACTCAAGGCCATGCGACGTGCCGGTTCCCATGAGAGCTTTCGTGATCTCTTCGCGCTGGCGCGTGAACGGATCAAGGACGTGGAGATTCGCACCACCTTCCTGCTGGGGTTCCCGGGAGAGACGCCCGCGGACGTGGACCTGCTCTTGAAGTTCATGAACGAAACCCGTCCGGAAAAACTGGCTCTCTTCACTTATTCTCCGGAGGAAGGCACTCCCGGTTTCGATCTCGAGGCCACGGTCTCCGAACGGGAGGCGGCGGAGCGCTTCAACCTGGTGCGGGACGAGCACCTGCGCATTCTCGGGGAAATTCACGCCGAGCGCATGGACCGAGTTTATCCCTGCATGATCGATGAAGTCAAGGGCGACGGGGTCGTGGGTCGTAGGCCGCAGGACGCGCCCGAGGCGGACGAGGTGGTTTTCATCGAGGGTTTTGATGGTCAGGCCGCGTCGGACCGTCCTACCTTTGCCGCTCCAGCTCCCCGTGTTAACGGAAAAGAAGTAAAACCGGGCGATATTCTGGATGTCAGGATTACGGGCTTCTTTGAATATGACATGTCGGCGGTGCCGGCCCATGACCGGGAAATTATCGAGTGAAGCTGAGCGAAAAAGAATTCAATCTGCCGAACATCCTCACGCTGCTTCGCGTTTTATCCGTTCCTTTCTTCATTTATTTTCTGTTAAGTAATTCCCAGGTCTTCAAGTTCATCGCCTTTATTCTGTTTACGCTGGCTTCGATCACGGATCTCATCGACGGGTATCTGGCCCGTAAATGGAAACAGGAGACCGAGCTGGGCAAGTTTCTGGATCCTTTGGCCGACAAGTTCCTGGTTCTGGGCGCGTTTATTACGTTTCTGTTTCTGTCCAACCAGGTGGAGATCTGGATGGTCCTGTGCATCATCGCGCGGGACATGCTGATCACCGTTCTTCGATATCTGGCCGTGCAAAAGGGGCGTAGTCTGCGCACTTCCATGTTCGGGAAGATCAAGACCACGTTTCAGATGTTTGCCATCGGGATCATTCTGATCAGCTTGTTCTGGATTTCCTACCGCGAGACCAGCACCATCAACGCCGAGTTTCGCATGGCCGCTACGCAGGGTATCTATCCCTGGGATGTAGCGTATCGCAATTTTCAGAAGTTCATGAACAATGAATACTCCAGCGTCTACTACGGCCTGGCCGCGTTCTTGCCCTATTACCTGATGCTGGTGACCACCATCATCACGATCATTTCCGGTCTACGATATCTCGTTACCAACTTCTCGCTGCTGTTGCCGCCGTATCCGTCGAAAAAGAAGAAAGAGCAAATCGACGACGGTGATGCGCCGCCGGACACCGGCACTGATGGCTAACCGTCTCGTTCATCGTCACCGATGCGGTTAGTGCAAAGCACCATCGCCCTCTTTTCACCCTCATATCCTCCACCCTTAGATCTTTAGACCCTTAAACCCTCCAACCTTAGACCCTTCACCCTTCCATCCCTTTTTACTCAAAATTGATTTACGAAAAATTCCCATCTCTTATACCGTGCGCCTATGTTGACGGATGCACTGAAGAAAGTAATGCGCGGGGAAGACCTCTCCACCGACGAAGCCAAGCATGTCATGGCTGAAATTATGACCGGGCAGGCGGGCGAGGTTCGGACCGCCGCTCTTTTGACCGCTCTGGCTTGCAAGGGAGAGACGGGCTCGGAAGTGGGCGCCTTCGCGCGCTCCATGCGCAAGGCGGCCGTTGCCTGGCCGGGACAAAAACTACCCGTGCTGGCGGACACCTGCGGTACCGGAGGCGATTCGTCCTCGACCCTGAACATTTCCACTCTCTCGGCCATCTTGCTGGCGTCCCTGGGCGTGAAAATCGCCAAGCACGGGAATCGCGCCGTGTCCAGTAAGTCCGGTTCGGCGGATCTGCTGGAAGGCATGGGGATTCGCCTGGACCTGGAGCCCGAGCGCATCGTACAGTGCGTGGACAAGGTCGGCATTTGTTTTCTCTTCGCGCAGAAGTGGCATCCGGCCATGAAGCATGCCGGTCCGGTGCGTAAGGCCATGGGCGTGCGCACGGAGATCGCGCCGAACGCACCGGGCCGCGACTTCAACGCCATGCCAGAACGCTCCCGGCGGGAATTCCGTCACGAGCGCTATGTGGTTGCGCGACGTGGTATTCCGCCAATCCAGACACCGCGCGGCGGC
>CAZGYS010000784.1:0-2962 GCA_964530305.1 uncultured Leptospiraceae bacterium | reverse complement strand
GCCATGGTTCGCATCGCGGACGCGTTTCTTTATATTCGCTTCGCGGGCTTCGGCATTTTCTTTCTTACCTTTACCCTGGTCTGGTTCTTCAACGGTCTGGGCAAAATGACGGTGGGCATGCTGGCCTCCATTCTCCAGGCGGGACTGAACGTTTTTCTGAACTGGGTTTTCATCTACGGCAACCTGGGCGCGCCGGCCATGGGTACGGAGGGCGCGGCGCTGGCTTCGACCCTGGCGGGGAGCGCGGGTTTGCTATTGCTTATCGCGTATGCATTCTGGGATCGAGATGTTCGCTCGTATTTCGCGGGCGGCGAATCGCCCTTCAGCTTCGCCGTGCTGGGAGACGTCATGAAAGTCAGCCTGCCGCCGGGTCTGGACAATCTGCTCACCCACGTTTCCTTTCTGGGTTTTTATCAACTGGCGGACATGCTTGGCTTCGTGGCCGCGGCTTCGACCAACATCATCATCTCGGTGATGTCCATCGCCTTTATGCCCGGTTTCGCCTTCGGCATTACGGCCACGACGATTCTGGGCCAGGCAATGGGCGCGGGCAAGTTTCGCCTGGCGCGACACGGCACCTATCGCGCGGCTCTCTTCGCCGCGTTGCTCATGGGGATGATGGGACTCTTGTTTCTGGCCGGCGGGCGCGATTTGCTGGGGCTATTCACCCGAGACTCCCGCGTCGTCGAGGACGCCCTCACGGCGCTGGTGCTCGTGTCCGTGATTCAGGTGGCGGATGCCTATCACATGGTGCTGTCCTCGGCCCTGCGCGGCGCCGGCCTGGTCTACTGGGTCCTGATTGCCTATTTCATTGTGGCCTTCTTCGTGATGCTGCCCATCGCCTATCTGCTGGGCATCCGGCTGGAACTGGGCACCACCGGCCTATTTCTAGGTCTATGTACCTGGATTGTTTCTTTGGCGTGCATCTTTCTGTGGAAATTCAATCGCGGCGATTGGGTCCGCTCCAGGATCTAACCCGAGGTCTAATTCAGGCGGCGAAGGCACGCAATTAACGAAGGCGGTAACCGTGAACTATCAAATCATCCGAGACGAAGATAAACTGCGCGAATTCATCGAGTGGTTGCCCGAACCGGAGGAGAATGAAAAATTCTATTGTTGCTTGTTCGCGCGCAAGAAGTACGCGAACGCCTCTCTTAAGTCCAGCGACAAGACCCACCTGAAACGTTTCCTTTCGGACAAGGGTCGTCTTTTTGAAAAGATCAAGCAGTTGGAAGTGGCTCGCGGCGCCTACAAAATCGGCGACGTCGACGCGCCCGAGGAATCCCTGGTTCTATACATCAACCCCAATCCCCGGGACCTGCGCAAGGCAAGCTTCGACGGTATCGCGAAAATCGCGGAGCTGCTCAAGCACGAGAAACAGTACTTAAACCCCCATTCCGAACTCATGAACTGCATCCAGCGCAGTTCCGGGAAAAAGCACTATCTGGATTTCGACATCGACACCCGGGATTTCGACTTTCAGGCCCTGCCCGGCATCATAAACGTAGACTGCCTCAAGATCGTGGAGACCAGGGGCGGCTACCACATCCTGGTGCGGCTGGCGGACCTGGCGCCCGAATATACGAAGTCCTTTCATCGCGATCTCAAGGCCCTGGGCGTGGACCAGACCGGCGACCAGCTCCTTCCCGTCCCCGGGTGCATCCAGGGCGGTTTCATGCCCCGTTTCATTGATGTTTTCTCATAGGCTCGAAACCGCTCCGCTTCATCAGCCGTCCGTCAAACCCTGGACATACCGCCGGGTTCCTCGGCTCCACCTGCTTCATTTCCGGTTGAAAATTCTGCATTTTTTTGCAACCGGATCCCCAAAAGGGCCTCCTATACGGATATAACGGCCCCGATTTTCGGCGGACCGATAAATGGGAAAAAAAATATGTCTGCAAGCAAATCCGATTCGTCATTCGCTTTGTATCGAGGCAAGTTCGGCACCCTGACCTGGGGCGTCATTCCTTTCGTCCTGATTCAAGCCTGCGTTCTTTTCGTCTTCACGACCCACTTCTCCTGGTTCGGGCTGGGTCTGTGTATGGCCATGTATTTTTCGCGCATGTTCCTGGTGACGGGAGTATACCATCGCTATTTTTCGCACAAGTCCTACAAGATGGGACGCGTCACCCAGTTCATCATGGCTCTACTGGCCACCACCGTCGTTCAAAAAGGACCGTTGTGGTGGGCCGCTCACCATCGCCATCACCACGCTTTCAGTGATAAGGAAGAAGACCTGCACTCGCCCAAAAAGGGTTTCTGGGTCTCTCACCTGCTCTGGTTCCTCACGGCCGAAAGCAATGACGTGGACTATCGCAAGGTAAACGACTTCGCCAAGTATCCCGAGATTCGCTTCATCGAGAAATTCTGGTGGGTGCCCCCCACGGCGCTGGGCGTCGGCATGTTCCTGGCCTGGGGCTGGCACGTAGTCGTCTGGGGCTTCTTCGTATCGACCTTCCTGCTGCAGCACGGAACCTATACCATTAACTCCCTGTCCCATCTGTTCGGGAATCAACGTTACCACTCCGGGGACACCAGCCGTAACAACTGGTTCCTGGCCATCGTAACCCTGGGCGAAGGTTGGCACAACAATCACCACAAGTACATGTCTTCCGCTCGCAATGGTTTCTTCTGGTGGGAATACGACATCACCTATTACATCATCAAGGTCATGAGCTGGTTGGGTCTGGCGCACGACTTGAAGCCCGTGCCCATGCGCGTGCTGGAAGAAGGTCGCGAAAACGACAAGCTTCGTAGCCACGCTCGCCGCCAGGGCAAGAGCTGGGTGCCGCCGGTTCCCGAGTCGGTCAAAAAAATCGCCGACAAAATGCCGCGCATCCCGACGGCCAATACCGGCGGTCTTCGTCAAAGCGCCGATTTAAGTTAAGTCGACCAACAGCGACGATTCGTGAAAGCCTGCTTCTCTTGAAGCGGGCTTTTCTTTTTTAAAGGCCACGGGGGT
>CAZGYS010000783.1:0-2969 GCA_964530305.1 uncultured Leptospiraceae bacterium | reverse complement strand
TGGCTGCGCGATTTGCTCTTGTCCGCGTACCAATCGAAACTTTTTAACGAATGGCTCGGGGAGCGAATTCGCCGGGGCGATTTTCATAAACTGATCCGGGGCGACGCCGCCCTGAAAAGAAAGGAAAAGGGCTTCACCGATATCGAGGAGCCGGAAGCTCACGACCAGGCGTTTCGCGCGGGCGAAATCGATTATACCGGACCGCTCTTCGGAGCACGAACGCCCCGGGCCGGTTACCTGGCGGGGGAGCTGGATCGCCTGATATTGAAACGGGACGGCATGGAACCCAAACGCTTCGCGCGATCGGGTTTGAGCGGAGCGCGACGTCGGGGGCGCCTCTTCGCGCGGGACCTGGAGATCCGAGCGGCGGAGGAGGGGCTGGAGTTTTCCTTCTTTCTACCAAAGGGCGCCTATGCTACGGTCTTCTTGCGGGAATTCGTCGCCCCGGGCGGTCTCATTGAAACCGCGGAGGAATCGCCGTGAAATCATCCCCCCTGGTCATACTGGATCGTGACGGCGTCATAAACCGCGATTCGGACGCCTACATAAAATCGCCGGACGAATGGAACCCGCTGCCCGGGAGTCTGGAAGCCATGGCGCGTCTTACGGCGGCGGGCGTGCGCGTGGCCGTGGCCACCAATCAGTCCGGCCTGGCCCGGGGCTACTTCACGCGCGAAACCCTGGCGGCCATGCACGCGAAGTTACGTTCGCTTCTGGAAGAGGCGGGTGGTCGGCTGGAATACATCGCCTTTTGCCCCCACGGTCCCAGGGACGGCTGCGATTGTCGCAAACCCGCGCCCGGCATGCTGCACGAAATCGCGGACGCTCTGTTGGAGTCGCGGGCTCGACTGGAGCACGTTCCCTTCGTGGGCGACAGTATCAGCGACGTTCGCGCGGCGCTGGCCGCCGGAGCGCGGCCGGTGCTGGTAAGAACGGGCAAGGGGGAACGGGTCATCGCCTCGGGCGAACTGCCGGCCGACGTGCCCATTCATGACGATCTGGCGGCCTTCGTGGACGCGTACCTGAAAACGCTTTAAGCTTCGCCGGCGTGCCCACTTACTCCGTATACTCGCGGCGCTTACGCCAGTTGATGCGCTTGCCCGCGGAGTGTTCGAAGTAGCGCTTCTGGTGTCCCGTCAGGCGGACGAGATAATCGTGATACTTGTTTGAAAGTTCCGGGTGCTTGTCGATCAGGTTGTTCTTCTCCGCGGGATCCAGGGACAGGTCGTAGAGTTCCCGGCGGCCCGTGCGGCGATTATGGATGAATTTCCATTTGCCGTCGCGCAGACCCTGGATGTCGTTGCGCCAGGTGGCGCGAAAGGGGGCCATGACCGGGGGCCCGGCGCGGAGGACGGAACGCCCTTGAAAGCGTGAGTCGCCCTTGATACCCAGCAGATCCAGCACCGTGGGCGCCAGATCGATGTGCCGGGTGATTCGCTCCAGGTCCCTGGTCTTCTTGAAGAGCTTGCGATTGTAAATGATAAACGGCACGTGCACGTTTTCCTGATACACGTAAAAAGGATGATTGTAGTTCCGGCGATGCTGTCCGAAGGCTTCGCCGTGATCGGCTAACACGATAAACAAAGTATCGTCGGCGAAACCGGCTTTTTCCATTTCCTCCACCGTTCGGCCCAGAACGAAATCGGAATAATGCAGCGAGCTCAAATAGCGATAATACCAGCCGCGCCGCGGATGATAGGAGGAGCGTTCGGGCAGGACCCGAAATTTCTCGTCGGGAATTTCATAGGGATGGTGGGGCGATACCGGCTGTAGAATCATGAAAAAGGGCTTACCCTTTTCGCGCGCGTCCCGGGCGAACTTCACCGCCGGCTCGATGAACGCGCGATCGTCGATGCCCCAGTTGAGCAGCTCGGTATACGGCGGTCGCTTGAGGACCTTCGCGTCGATGAGCATGTCAAAACCGCGATGCTTCAGGAAAACGTTCTGGCGCGCGTATTTCAGGTTTCCCGGATGCAAGAGCGCCGTCCGATACCCGTTTTCCCGGAGAATCTTAACCAGTCCCATGGGCTCATGGCGGGGAAACTCGGTCGCGGCCCAGCGGTCCGCCGCCATGCCGTAGGCCGAGACCAGCATGCTGAACAGAGCGTTAACGGACAGGGGGTTCTGGGCGTAATGATTGCGAAAGCGCCAGGCATTGCGCGTCAGGCGATCCCAGGCCGGCGTCACGGATTGTCCCTTGCGCGGGCCGTGGGGTATGGGAGTGCCCACGTAGGCGGCGGTGGTGCTTTCGAAAATATACAGAACGATGTTGCGCTTGCGACCGCGGTCGGGGAAATCCAGGCGCGGTTTGCGTTCCGTGTCCGTCAGGGAGTTGGTCGAGAATTCGTAGGAAAACGGAACTCTACGAAAGTCTTCGCCCGCTCCCGCGACCTTTGATTTAGCCGTGATTTTTTGGGGGACGCGATATGGTATGATGAGTCGCAGGGGAATGTTGTGGGCTCGTTCGCGTCTGGTTTCAAATGCTTCGGTGGCGGCGGCCGGCGCCGAGCTCAAGGCGAAGGCCAGAACCAGGCCGGGCACGAAGAACGCGGCGAAGGCGATGGCCCGCGATTTGATATCCGGCAATTTGGTGTCCGGTGATTTAAGGGGACCGCCATAGCCCGGCAGGACCGTTTTCGCCGCCATGGTCCAGACCCCGGTCAACAGCAAGAGCAACGCGACGCGGACGAGCATCATCGCGTCGATCTCATTGCGGACCGAATGCCATAATTGCTGGGAGCCGCCGTCCAGGTGGGACCACTGGAAATGCAGCTCGTACACGGCGAAGTAGCGCAGGGCGCTGATGGACGCCAGACCCAGAACAAGAAAGCAAAAGGCGCCCAGAAACGCGCGAAACAACGGCCTTGAAAAGAAGCCCGGCGCGAAACCGGGCACCAGGCACAGCGCCAGAAAGAGCAGAAAGGCCGCCAGGTCCTGGAGCATGTATACCGGTTGGATGTAGGCGGTCC
>CAZGYS010000782.1:0-2988 GCA_964530305.1 uncultured Leptospiraceae bacterium | reverse complement strand
TGGTAATGTCCATGATGACCGCGTCCGGCGCTCGGCCCTTGCGTAGCGCATTACGATAAGTAGCTACCGCCTGTAAACCGTCTCCGGCCTCCTCCAGGCGAGTGCCCTCTTGCGCCAGCGTGGTTGCTATCTTCTGGCGCATGAACATGGAATCATCTACAATTAGTATGAAAAGCTGTGCTTCCTCTTTCGACATTGGCGGCCCTCGCGTAAGTCCCGAAAGCGCGGCGCCGGATGTTTATATGTCTGAATGAGCACGCGACTTCCTGAACCATGGTCATTGTTCATATTATGACTCATAGCCGAACCGCGCGGTCACCGAAATGCAAGATAAAAAAACACTCAAACCAGGAAAATCACAAAATTGACATGGAAATTTAGGACAATCGCCCCAAATCGCCTAAAAAATAAGCACTTCGCGCCGCATTGAATGGGGAAGGAATCAGTACGCGGCGATGAGAATCGTCTCGATCTCGTTCTTGTCCAGTTCCCGGGGCGTGTTGCGAGTCAGCGGCATGTGGTAAGCCTGATCGGCGATGGCGGGAAGTTCGCCCTTGGTGATCTCGAATTCGGACAAGCGCTGGGGCACTTTCAATTCCATATAGATCTTGCGCACGCCTTCCACCGCTTTAATGGCCGCCTCGATCACGGTGATGTCGGCGATTTCCTGATCCAGCGCCTTGGCGATTTGCACGTACTTACCGGCCGACGTGGTCAGGTTATACTCCATAACGTGGGGCAATAGAATCGCCATGGCCATGGCGAAGTCCAGGCCGGTAAGATTATGGGTGGCCGTGGCAATGGAATAGCTCAAACCCAGCCAGCTATTGGAATGAGCCATGCCGCACAGCACGCTGGACATGCACACGCTCATGCGCGCGGAATGATTGTTGGGATCATTCACGACGGAAACCAGGTTCTTCGTCACCAGCTCCAGGGATCGCAGGGCGATGGAGTTGGTAATCTCATTGGCCCGCTTGGAGAGAATGGATTCCACGCAGGCCGACATCACCGCCACTCCGCTGCGAGATAGTTCGCTGTTGGTCATGGTCGACGTGATGTTGGGATCCAGAAAAATCAGCGCCGGAAAAAGCCGCACGTCCTGGGTATGAAAACTGGTCTTCGAAGCCGGATCGAACATGGAGAAGTTGGGCGTGCTTTCCTCGCCCAGGGCCGGTATGGTCGGCACCGTTACCACCGGATGCGGGGCTTTCTTCAGGGGCAGCGCGGAATTGGGCAGATCCGCCGCGAAGACTTCATTTGTACTCAAGAGGGCAATGGCCTTGGCTGCGTTCAGGGAAGAGCGCCCGCCATAGGACAAAATCACGTCCGCGTTACACTGCTTGACAAAATGAGCGGCCGTATCCAGTTCTTCGTGTCCGGGCGTCGTCGCCATGTCGTCGTAGATGATGCAACCGGTGGTGTGTTTTTCCAGACTGGTCTTGATGACCGCCATTTCATCGGAATTGGTAATCTCGTCTCGAATCGCCACTATCATGACCCGGGAACCGATATCCCGCACGAACGTACCGATTTTATGAGTGGAGTCCCTCTCGAAGTACACCCGGGAAGGAAATTGATAGTGAACCCAATCAAACATATATTTAGAAGCCCTTTCCCCTTCGGGCCCCGAGCTTGAACCATGCTCGAACCGGAGACCAGGAAAATCAATGCGGATCTTCTAGCGGATCTGCTGGGCCGCGCCGGTATTCGACCCGGACCGCAAGAACTCGAACGCCTATGGCGATTCCACCGGTTTCTCAGGGAAGAGAATCGTTCCCTGAACATGACCCGTATTCATAATTTCGAGAATATAGTCCGTAAACATTATGTGGACTCGCTGATAATTCTCGATATCCTGAAAACAAATGGCCTGGAGCCGCCCTCGCCCCTGATGGATATGGGCAGCGGAGCCGGATTTCCGGGCATGCCGCTGGCCATTCTGCGGCCGGATCTGGAGTTCGTGCTCAATGACGGACGCAAGCATCGCACCGACTACCTGAAACGGGGCGCCGAAATGCTGGGCCTAAAAAACGTCCGGGTCTTCACGCGCAAGATATCGCCCGAATCGCCCCTGCCTCCGCTGGGCGGCGTCATTACCCGGGCCGTGGAATCCCAGGAGCGCACTCTGGAAAAACTCCTGCCCAATCTTCAGGGCGGCGCCCGCATCCTGTTCATGAAGGGCCCCAACTGCGATGATGAAATCGCCTCCGCTCGGGAACGCTTCGACGGCCAGGCGAAACTCATACTCGACGCCGCTTATGCCCTGCCGGATTCCAGGGACAAGCGCCGGCTCATCGTGTGGGAATCCCTTTCCACGCGCGTTATTGAGGCGAAGCCGCGCGGGCCGGTGACCATCCAGGAGATTTCGTCCGAGTCCAACGCGAAGTTCAAGGAATTGAAATCGCTGCACCTGGGACGCAACATTAAGAAGCTGGGACGCACGCTCATTTGCGGCTCCAAGATCACGGGCGAAATCGCCCGCAACAAACCGGAACTAATTCACGCCTCAGTCTATCCCGACCATGAGCGCTGGTTCCATCGCGAAGAAGAGGGCCTGGAATTTCTCGGCGAGGATCTGTTCAACGAAACCGATTCGCCGCCGCCCGTGTGGGTCTTCAAGCCGGAGTTGTTTCGCGCGCTGGACATACTGAATACGGGACCGCCCTTACTGCTGGCCGACGCGCCGGAAATCCCCGCCTGGGATCCCGCGCAATGGAAAGCAGGTTGCGTGATGCTCTTGCCGCTGGGAGATCCCGAAAACCTGGGCGCGGCACTTCGCACGGGCGCCGCCTTCGGAGTGGAGAGCGTCGTGCTCTTGCCCGGCGCCGCTCATCCGTTTCATCCCCGCGCGGTGCGCGCGTCCGCCGGCGCATGCTTTGAGGTGAAGCTCTTTCGCGGGTCTTCGCCCGGGGCGATTTTCCAGGAGCTACAGGAAGCCGACGTACCGGTGCTCGCCCTGGACGCGGAAGGCGAAGACATCCGTGA
>CAZGYS010000781.1:0-3003 GCA_964530305.1 uncultured Leptospiraceae bacterium | reverse complement strand
GGTCCTCAATGGCGGTCCCTGGTGGAAAACGTCTTTGCCGAGGCCTACCGTGATCCGGCCGCTTTGACGCGGCGATTGCTGGCGCCGGATTTTCGCGCTCCGGCTTCCGACACCCTTCGCGGATTTAGGCCGGGTGAACTTATTCAATACGATAACGTCATTGAACGGCTGGCCATGGGCGAAGGAGCACGCTCGGAACAGGTACGCGTGCGCGAATGGTTGGGATATCTGGCGGAAACCGCCGACTATGAAACCGCGCGAACCCTGGTTTCCGCCGAGGGGCACGCGCTGGAATTGATCTTTCGCGCCGGAGGCGATGGGCGCGTCAATGAGCTACGCATTCGCGATCTGGTTCTCGGGCAGGAACTGGGCCTACCGGATTACCCGGAAAAGATACCGCCCTGGGTTCCCGCCGCGGCAAAAGCTTCCTCGGACGCGGACCACGCGTCCGGGACTGTTCGCGTTACGACACGGGTTCCTTGAGGGGGATGTCGTTTTCGCGACACCATTCCCGGGCCGCCTGGACACCGTGTTCCACGGCGGCTCGAAACTTCTTATTGGTAAAATTGAACAGATAGTGCAGGTCCACCTCGGCCTTGATGATTTTGTAATCGATGCGTCGTCCGAATTCCGCGTGTTCCCCCGATTCAATGGCCGCGTTGTTCCGATCGATTCGCTCCAGTGTGCGTTTCAGTCTTCCATTGGCGCTTGTTTCGATTACCTGGAAGTATTTGTTGATAAAGCCGCTGTCCCATTCGGGATCTTCGCTTACGGTCCAGATAATCCATAATTCGTCGGCGCCCTTCTCTATGGCGTCTTCCAGGTTGGCGTCGGTAATGTAGACGGGATCGATATAGGTGCGGTCCTCGATGCGGACGGGGGGAAACCAGACGGGTAAGGCGATGCACGCCGTCAGGAAATCCTCGTTCATGCGCGAAGCCGGCAGAACGTGCAGTTCGTGATTGTCGAATTCATACACGTTGAATCCGGCGGATTTTTTCGTGGCGCGGATCTTATCCCAATCCAGACCCCAGGCCTTGCGAAATACATTCTTTTGAAAGCGCTTCATGTTGAATACGGAACGCGCGAAGGGTAAAAAGAGCATCTGAAAATAGTTGATGCTTACGCCGGCCAACGGCTTGAGCTTCCGCCAATTGTCCGCGATTTGCTTGCCGCTCATGCCCTGACACCACATGGCCAGGTTCATGACGCCGCCGCTGCATCCGTCCGCGTGATCGAATTCAAGCCCGGCTTCGTCCTGCCATACCTGCATGACGCCCGCCTGAAAAGCCACCTTCATGCCGCCCCCGGCCAAAATCAGGGCTTTCTTTCGTGCGTCATTGTTCATTTTAATTCTCCCGTATCCGGAAATTAAACCAGCGCGAAAATACTTCGTAAAGTCAATTAAAAAAATTAGTTATTCCGTGTGTGTATTGATGTGCCTTGCTCGTGAAAATGGCTCAAGGCGTTTCGCGTGTATTATCTACATCCTTTTATCAAAAAATCAGAGTGACTTCCGATGCTTATGTCGGCGTAGTGCTCCGGCGAAAATGAACTTTGCGAACACGAATTACGCGAAGCCGGGTACTATAAAAATCTGAAAAGAGATTGCGGATAGTTCATCATCGCCTGAAAGCCCATGATTACCGACGAATTTGAAACGCTGGAAACCATACGCGAAGGTTCGCGTACACTTGTACGACGCGCGCGAATGAACGGCGAAAGCGTGATCGTCAAAACGCCCCGGGAGAATTACTCCGACTGGGGAGACGTAAATCGCCTCAGGCACGAATACGAAATTTTGAGGGAGCTGGATGAGCCCGGCGTCATAACGGTTCTGGGGCTATCGGACCGGGGAAATCGGCCGGCCTTGATCCTGGAGGATATCGGCGGCGATTCCCTGGCCGGTTCCGACGCGGCCATGCCCCTTCCGGAGTTTTTACGCATTGCCGAGAAAATCGCCTCCGCTCTGGGCGGACTGCACCGTCGCAACATTATTCATCGCGACATCAAACCTCACAACATAATCTACAATCGCTCAAACGGCGAAATCCGCATAATTGATTTTGGAAATGCTACTCGGCTTTCGCGCGAAAATCCGATTATCCGGAACGCCAATGCAATGGAGGGCACGCTGGCCTACATTTCGCCGGAGCTCACCGGCCGGATGAATCGGGCCGTGGATTATCGCACGGACTTATATTCCCTCGGCGTAACTTTCTTCGAGCTCTTGACCGGAAGATTGCCTTTTGAATCGGCCGACAAGATGGAGCTGGTTCACAGTCACATTGCCCGCAACGCTCCCCGCGCGCGCGACGTCGACGAAGCGATACCCGAGGTTCTCGACGCCCTGGTCGGAAAGCTGTTGAGTAAGACTCCGGAAGAACGTTACCAGAGCGCGGCGGCTTTGGCACGGGATTTTCGAGAGTGTCGAGAGCGCCTGAACGCGACGGGGCGAGTGGACTTTTTCGAAATTGCCCAGGACGATGTTTCCGACAAGTTTGAAGTCGATCAAAAACTCCATGGTCGCGAAAAGGAAATCGAAACCCTGCTGGGCGCCTTTGAGGACATTCGCGGGGGACGCGGCGAACTTCTAATGGTGGCCGGCTATTCCGGCGTGGGCAAGTCGGCGCTGGTTAATGAAATCCACAAGCCCGTCACGGCGCGACGTGGATTTTTCATGGCCGGAAAATTCGATCAATTCAAACGGGACATCCCTTACAATGCGTTGATCATCGCCCTGCGTGATCAGGTAAAACAATTGTTGGTGGAAAGCCGCGAAAGCCTGGAAGCCTGGCGGGAGCGCCTGCTCAAGGCCCTGGGCGACAATGGTCGAATTATTACGGATGTTATTCCCGAGGTGGAAGTGATCATCGGAGCGCAACCGGCGGTCCCGGAACTGGGCCCGGAGGAATCGCGCTATCGTTTCAATATCGTCTTCAAGAATTTTCTGAGAGCCTTCGCGCGCAAGGAACACCCGTGCGTGGTTTTTCTGGACGATAT
>CAZGYS010000780.1:0-3006 GCA_964530305.1 uncultured Leptospiraceae bacterium | reverse complement strand
GGATTTCGCCGCGTACGAGACCGGGCGATTCAGGCACGCGAGCGATGTGGCAGTGAACCAGCTCCATGGTGTTCGCGCCCGTAAAGGGAGGGCGACCGGTCAACAGTTCGTAAAACGTTGCGCCCAGGGAATACAGATCACTGCGATAGTCCACGGCCCGGTTCATGCGGCCGGTCTGCTCCGGCGACATGTAGGGCAAACTACCTTCCATGCGATCCGGAATCACCGATGACGCGCTTTCCTGATTCAACTGCGAAGCCAGGCCGAAATCCGCGATGCGAATCGCCCCCGTCTCGCGATTATAGATAATATTTTTGGGCTTGATGTCCTTGTGAATAATTCCGGCCGCGTGAACTTCCGCCAGAATGCCGGCCAGGCCCGCGGCGATTTCCAGGAACTCGTCGATGCTCAGCGGTTCGTTTTCAATGAAGTGATTGAGCGAATGCCCGCCGATGTCCTGAAGCACCAGGGCCAGACTATTGTCCGCGGTCTCAAGTTTGAGAGGACGACTGATGCCCTCGATCTTGTTTTCCGCGGAATCAAGCTCGGACAAGAGTTCATACTCTCGTCGAATGCGCGCGACGTCTCGGGGGCGCGGATAGTTGCCCCGGGTGGATTTGATGATTACCGATTCCCCGTCGTTTTCACGATGAGCGCGCGCAACGGTTGTTCGCGTTCCCTCATGAAGCAGGGTATCAATCTTATAACCTCGGAGGCCAATCATTGTGAAAATGCGTCCCCCCGCCGCGGAAAAATAAAACGTCCGCCCTCATTCAGGCGAATGAGGAACTATATGAATTCGAATAGGGTCGGATGGTTTTGAATAAACCTGGGAGGCCGGTGCTTCTTACGGCATCCGGCCTCTGCTTGCGCTCAATATCCAGAGCACTGCGCGGCAGCTTGCTGATAGGCGGCGAGGTTCTGGTAGATCAGTTGCAGATCTCCTTTCTCGACCACATAACCCTTACTATCGAACCAGTTGTTCATGTCGGCGACAGCGTCATCCTCGGACATGCCGTCCCATTTAGGAATCTCCTTGGAGAACTGACCGGCGATACCGTCTTTATTATTGACGACCGCCACGATATACTCAGCGTAGCTCATACAGGACCTCAACAGTTAGTTTTCACTGATTAAAGACTATGATAAATTTCTGTAAATCTTTTTTCCGCGGTAAGTAATGCGTAATGTCTCGGAGCTGAATTTCGGCCGCATCGCCTTGACCGATCGCCTGAATTCGCTCCTGAATATCATGAACGGTCACGTCTGGTCCGTCTGCGCCGCGCTGCCTCGTCCTATCAGGGACTCCGCCGTCCTGTTCCTGCAAAAACAATACGCCGGCTTTCATCCCGACGACGCGCGTTCCTTTCTCTTGCGCTACTTTCACCCGCCCGCCTGGACGATTCTGGAGCATCTAAATCGCCGAAGGCGACTTTCGGACGAAACCTTGTCCATAATCTTAAAAGCGCAGGCCTCGGCCATGGTGGTTCACATGCTGGACGACCATATCGTCGACGGCCAGGTTCGGCCGAGTCACCTGCTCTTGCACCTGCGAACGGCTTACTGGAGCTATTTTACGGAAAATCTTAACAGTTTCCAAACCCAACTGTCAATTAAGCAGAATGTTTACGGCGAATGCGTAGATGCCTACCTGGCCGGCGTCCATGGAAGCTCGACACCCCTCGACGGGGACCAGTATCGCGGGGAGTTCTTGAAGCAGGCCGCCACCTGGCTCATTGCGCCCCTGCTGTTGGCCGAAGACGAGCAGCGTGCCGCGGTTAAGAGTATCTATGAGGATTTCGCGCTCGCCTGGCGATTGCTGGACGATGTCCGGGATGCCGCGACGGACGCGGCGACCGGGGACGGAACGGCGGTCTACTTCGCCCTGGACGACGACGGCCGCGCCGAATGGAAGCGGGTCGCCGATGAGAGCATTTCGGGAGCAACGGTTAGCGGGGACAAAGTTAATGAGGAACAGGAATCGCCCCGCATCATGCGCATACTGCATGAAAAAGGCGTCCTGGACGCCCTGATCGGCGAAATTCACGACCGGTTGGCCCGGGCCGCGAGCGGGGCGCGCCGTTTGGGCCTGGATGAGCTGGCCGAAGAGTATGAAGCTTTAGCTCGCCTGCGCAATGGCGACGAACCCGCGGCAGGATGAAACCGGAACCTAATTGAAACGGACCGGCAGGGAATTGAAACCGCGAAACGAAACACTGTTGAGCGCGCGCACCGGTCGTTGCTCGGCCGGACGGACGTTGGGAAACCGTTCCAGCAATACGCGATAGGCGATTTCCGCTTCCAATCGAAATAACTGCGCCCCCCGGCAATGGTGGGGCCCCTGACCGAAGGATACGTGGGGCGGACCATTGCGCGTGATGTCGAATTTATCGGGGTCCTCATATCGCTCCGGATCCCGATTGGCCGCCGCGTGAAACGTCAGCACCGAATCCCCGGCCTTGATGGACTGACCGCCCAGTTCAAGACCGGTGATGGCCGTGTGGCCGGTGCACTGCAATGAACTGTCGTATCTAAGCATCTCTTCCACGGCTTTCTTGAGCAGATCCGAGTTTTCCCGCAACAGGGCGAACTGTTCGGGATGATCGAAGAGGGCCTTGAGGCCGTTGCCCAGCATGAAGCGCGTGGTGACGTAACCCGCGCCGAACAAGAGCGTGCACTCTCCCAGCAATTGCTCCTCGGCATTTCGTTCCGCGGCAAAGGCGCTGATGATGTCTTCGCGCGGTTCCCGTCGCCGTTGCTCGAACAATCGCGCCAGATACTTCATCCAATCGTCCGCCGCCTTCTCGGCGATTCGAAGCATGCGTTCAGGGTCCCGGGCCGCGACGCCTAGGCAGGTAAAGGTAATCTCGGCCCAGCGGCGATTTTTCGCGCACTCCTCGGGGGGAATGCCCATCAATTCGGCCATAATCAAGGACGGCAGGGGCCGCGCGAAATCACGGCTGAAATCCATGCCGCCCTGGTCCTCGAACTTATCCAGGATACCAT
>CAZGYS010000779.1:1639-3019 GCA_964530305.1 uncultured Leptospiraceae bacterium | reverse complement strand
GTGCATATCGAGGTCGACGAAAAAAACCAGTATGCCCTAATAACCATTCAAGGCGATCTCAATCTTACGGATGCGCGCCTGTTGCGTTCGCGAATCATGGAATTGATCGACGCGAACCGGACCCGTATCGTGATGGATATGACCCAGGTCAACTCCATCGATTCAGCCGGCGTGGGGATCCTCATTGCCTGCACGACCCTGCTGAAGCGCGAAAACGGAGACCTGGCTATTTTCGGGCTCACGCGCCGCGTCCGCAAGGTTCTGGATATAACCGCCGCCTCTTTTTTCACGACCTTTCAAACCGAAGCCGAGGCCGGCGACCATTTCAATACCCTGGAACCGGACCCCATCGAATCCGAGGCCGACCGGGTGGATTCGGAGCATTGAATCGCCCCGACGGGGGGCAGTCCATTGACATTAGTGAGGACCGTATGCGCGTCAAATCACACTCCATGATGCTGGGCTACCGCGAGTTCGAGGCTCGCATCAAACCGAGTAAGCCGGTTCAACTGGAACTGGAAGGCCACGGTGATCTTTCCCACCTGGAATACATAAAACACGGCTTCAAGATCGTCCACGCCTCGGACCAGGAAATGGCCATCCTGAAAGAAGCGGGTTTCAAATAAGCCCGAACGAATAAGCTCGAACTTCAACCGGTCAGAGACGCGCGAAACGGCTTCAAGTACCGGGCCGGACTCGTCTTCGTCACGCGTACGGTTTCACAGCCGTTGAATTTTGCGAAGCGCTGCATCGCCTTCGCCAGGCGCGTCAGGAAAGCCTCCCCGACCGCGTCCTTATTTTCCAGATGTAGATGAATCAGCTCCAGGTCGACTTCCTTTCGATGGGCCTTGCAGTCCACGCGGCCCACGATGGTTTCACCGTACAAAATCGGCAGACAGAAATAACCGTACTGTCTTTTATTCGCCGGCAGATAGCATTCCAGGGTATAGTCGAAACCGAATAGTTCGCTCATTCGATCGCGATGAATGATCCCATTGTCGAATGGCGAAAGCAAGCGCACGTTCGGACCCGGCGCTTTCGTACGCGCGTCCGCGAACCCCGCCGGCGCGAAATAGCCCCGCTTGCCTTCAACCTGGAATTCCTCCACGCTTCCCGCGTCCATGCGTGCCGCGAGGACTCCTCGCACGGATTCACGCAGGTCCGCGCCGCTTCGTAAATGGGTGATCTGTTTGACGGTCGTAACTCCGTTGGCCCGTAGCGCGCCTTCCACCAGGTGCTCGGCGAATTCCTCAAGGGTCGGTTCGGTCGTGGAGACATGGTCGGGCAGTACGCGCTCGGTCAGGTCGTAGATTTTCTCCATCCCGACCCGGTCGGCCGCCATGAGATCTTCGCCGGTTGCCGCCAGGTCGACGGTGGCCG
>CAZGYS010000779.1:0-1629 GCA_964530305.1 uncultured Leptospiraceae bacterium | reverse complement strand
CCATGAGATCGCCCTGCATAAAAAGCTGCTCCAGGGCCTGCTTCATGGGCTTCCAATTCCACCAGCTACCGGCTTTCTTTTTGGGCGATTCGAAATCGCGAGCTCGTAGCGGGCCTTCACCGCGAATGCGGTCCAACACGTGCTTCATGGCCTTCGCGTCCGCCCGGTACCAGCGAATATCGCCCCGGCGAACGGCCGCCATGCGTCGCAACGCGAAGCGATAGTCCCCCATGGGTAAAAAAGACGCGGCGTGAAACCAGTATTCGAAAGCGTGTTTTTCGCGCACCAGTTGAGAGAGGTGTTCGGGTTTATAGTCCGGTATTCGTGTCCAGAGCACATGGTGATGGGCGCGCTCCACCACGGCCAGGGTATCGATTTGAACGTAACCCAGTTGCTCCAGGGCCGCCGCCGCGGCCGCGGGCCCCTTGCCGAAGGGACTGCTTCGATTCAGGCCCTGCCGTTCAAGGGCCAGGCGCCGCCCGAGGCGCCTGAAATCGGAACGCGTCAGGGCCTGGGGACCCATTTGTCCCAGACATCGGGTCGGTGACCCACGGCGGCTTCCTTGCCGTTGCGAATCACCGGCGTACGAAATAGCAAGGGATGTTCCAACAGCTTCTCCTCGATGTCGTGCTGAATGTACTTCAAGTTCAGCTTCTCATATTCCTTGCTTTCGACGTCGATGAGTTCCTCCAGCCGAACCGCTCGCTTAACCGAGGCCAGTTCGCCCTTGCTCATGGCCTTCTCCGCCAGATTGATCAACTGGTATTTAGCTCGACGCTCCTTGAAGAAACGTTCGGCCTTCTTCGTATCAAAGCACTTTTTCGTTCCGAAGATCTGAATCACGTTTCGCGCTCCTGTTTCACCCTGCTCAAAACTTCAAACAACGATCGGCGATTTCGAAAACGTCGTTGGAGAGGGATTTCACGGCCGTGATCTTTTTCAATTGTTCCAGGGCCAGTTCCTTACGCTTCGCGTCCAGGGCGCCGATTTTCGTGAAGGCCCGGGTGAGACCCGCGGCCGTACCGGGGTTGATGGAGTCCAGCTCCAGGATGCGCTCGGCAAGGAACGCATAACCGTTGCCCTCTTCGTCATTGAAGCGCAGGCCGTTACGCGCGAAACCGCCGAACAAGGAACGCACCTTGTTGGGGTTCTTGAGGTTAAAAACCGGATCCGAACGCAGTGCGTTCACGCGCTCCAGGGTATCCGGACGACTACTCGACGCCTGCACGGCGAACCAGTTGTCCATGACCAGACTGTTGGACTCCCATTTGGCGCGGAAGCCCGCCAGACTCTCTTCGCGCAGGGGCGATTCGCCGTCGGCGAAGAGAGCCAGGGCCGTCAGTTCATCGGTCATGTTATCGGCTTCTTGCTGTTGTTTCAGACAGAGAGCGTCGATGTCCGGACGTCCCAGCAACATGAGATAGGCCAGGCAACGATTCTTGAGCTTGCGAAAACCAATCTCACGCTTCTTATCCTCGTGTTTGGCGCCGTGCAGCACACGATACAAATCGAGCAAGCCGTCCGCGTGTTCGAGGGCCAGGTCCTTCATGATGGCCTTGCGCGCCTCATGGACGGATTGAAAATCCGCCGGCCGCATTTCATTGGTGAAGTCCTCGGACGCGGGTAAGG
>CAZGYS010000778.1:2903-3022 GCA_964530305.1 uncultured Leptospiraceae bacterium | reverse complement strand
AATTCCAGGGCCAGATCCTCTATCACGGTTCGACAATCATCATATGACGGGAGCTTTCCTTTTAGCGCTGCAACTCGGGCTTCGCCCTTTTGCAGCTAGTTTGCGCCGCAACTTGAGCT
>CAZGYS010000778.1:0-2803 GCA_964530305.1 uncultured Leptospiraceae bacterium | reverse complement strand
TCGCTCTTTGCGGCTAGTTTGCGCCGCAACTTGAGCTTCGCTCTTTGCGGCTAGTTTGCGCCGCAACTTGAGCTTCGCTCTTTGCGGCTAGTCAGCGCTGCCACTTGCGCTCCGCGCTTGGCAGCTAGTGATTCAAAAACCCGCGCCGTGATGGTCGCGGGTTTTTTTGTGTCCGCGCGTTCCTCGTGCGGGAACAGGCGTTGATGCTAATCTCAATCACGGTCAAGCCCGGCTCACTGTTCCCGGCTTGACCAGGTTTGGCCCGTCGGTACCCGTATGACTTCAATACTGTCGTCGTTGCGTGCCGCTTCGTCCGCGGCCGCTCCTGAACTTTTCGTCGGCATGAAAAATGGTCGACTTTTGTGCGCATCGTGGATGACGAATAGCCGTTTCGCGCCAAGAAGCTTCGCGCCTTCTACCGCTTGTTTCCCGGTCATCACGAGCTGATAAAAGCTCATAAGGTGAACCCCGTTTACGGGAAAGATCGCCATGTCAACCGGCCCGTTATGGGCGTGATATTCGGCAAGCGGCGGCAGATCGCGAGCTTCGCTGCCGAACAAAATCGACGTATCGCCGAGGCGAATCACATAGTTGTTGACCGTCCATTTCAACATCTTTTGAGCCTTCACGGACTCAATCGATAGATTACCCTTGAGAACTCGCTTCTCCCCCCATGACAGGACTTCCACGTTATTGAATCCATATTTTCGCGCGGCTTTCGCCTGGTTCTCCATGGCGACGAACAAGCTTACATCATCTTTATTGTGAGGATAGTCCGCCAGCCCATCCATTTGCCAATGATCGATGACGTCGTGGCAGCCGAGAATCGCGGTCAGGGGCGGCAAATCCTCGGGACGGATTGACGCCGCTTCCGTAACGCCGATAAACGGCACATCGATGAAGTAGGGATCGGTCAAGATATGGTGCTCGCCGATCCGGATCAAGATACTGGCATTGTTGATTCGCTTAATCGTAAATGGTGTTTTTTGCATTGTTCAGCTCCTTCTTCGTGATGAACCTTTACTGATAGTCTTTCATTTTACGTCGCGCCCAGGCAAAGGCATAAACACCGACAATCGTATTGGATATGGCGGTTGCGCCATACAAACCTTGTAGACCGAATATTTCGGACAATAGCAGCGCGAAAGGCAAATATAGTAAAAAAAGCCGGGACATCGACATCAGTAACGCGGGTTTCGCGAAACCGATTCCATTGGCGGTGCCGCCTATTAACATTACCGCGCTTAGAAAAACATAAGTAATAGGAATCATCACGAGGTACAACCTGGCGGCTTGTACAATTTCACTTTGTTCGGAAAATAACCCGGCCAACTGTTCCGCCGACAACCAGAGGCAAACGGCAATCGCCGCCGACCAGAGCGTGCTGAAACGGAATGCCGCCTTCAGCCCTCGAACTATTCTGTCGCCGCGATTCGCGCCCCAATTCTGGCCTGAAAAAGAAGTCATGATGCCGGCGAGAGCGACGATCACAAGGAGAGCGAAACTCTCGATTCTTATGGCGATGCTGAAGCCGGCCACCGCTTCGCTTCCGACGCCCGCGACAAGCCTGGTGGAAATCGCCATGCCCAGAGGCGAAATCAAATGGGCTACGCCGGCTGGAAGCGCGACTTTGGCGATTTTGGGCCCATGGTTCCTCAAGTTGGAAAAGCAATGGGCCGGATAAACGAGCTTTAGTTTTTTGATGAGCACGAATAAACCGGCGCACAGCGCGATTAAACTCGCCAGAATCGTCGCCAGTGCCGCGCCCTTCAGGCCCATGGGTGGAAAGCCCGGGCAGCCGAATATGAATATGGGATCGAGAATCAGATTGGCGCCCGCCGCAACCACGATGATTCGAACGGGCCAAACGACCTGGCCCGCGGCGCGTATGACGGCATTTCCGACCATCAACATGAATACGGCCGGGGCGCCCGCGTACCAGACACTCATGTATTCGTGAATCAGCGGCAAGAGATGTTCCGGCGCGCCCAGGAGACGAAACACCGGGTTGATGCTTGAGATGCCCGCAATCGCCGTGAATACGGACGCCGGCAAGGTCGCGAACAAAGACAGCGTCGCATAAATCCGAGTCTTGTTCGGATCCCTGTTTCCAATAGACCTTGAAACCAGCGACGAGGCGCCTACGCCGATCCCGAATGGTAAACTCATCACGGCCATGACGACCGGAAAAGTGAATCCAATCGCCGTTAATTCGTCCGCTCCGAGTCGACCGGCGAAAAAAGTATCCGTTAGACTCATTCCTATGGAAGCCAGCAGGGCCCACAACGTCGGAATCGTCGTTTTGATAAGGAGCTTTTGCTCATCTCCTTGCGTCAGGTCTATTGTGCTCACTTAAGCGGAACCTTTGAATCGAAAACTCGATCTGAATTACGCGATTAAAATCGCATGCGAAGCCGGGCGCAGCAAGACTGAAAATCCAGAAAGCTTGCACAATTCTCCATTGCCCGGAAAAAGTGACCGTACGCGGCGTTCTGAAAACCAACCGAGAACCATGATGATTAAGGATTTGCTGGAGCAAAAGACGGGGGCGGATGAAAGAAATTTCACCGGGATGGAAGAGGTGATTTTATATCGCCGCTCGACTCCTTATCCTAGAACGGCGCACATAATAAATCCGATCATTGCCGTCGCGGGGCAGGGGGAGCACAGCGTTTACATCGGGGAGAAAGAAGTAAAATACAATGAGGAAACGCTCTTGATCGCAACGGTCAAAATGCCGCTCGAATCGGAGCTCAAGCGGGTCAAAAGAAGTAAGCCGAACCTGAGTCTCGGGGTGCGCATC
>CAZGYS010000777.1:0-3025 GCA_964530305.1 uncultured Leptospiraceae bacterium | reverse complement strand
ATGTCATTTAGAAAATAAATACCCATGCGCTCTTTCATGGCAGTCGGCGACATTCATGCCTGCCCCGAGCCTTTGACGGAACTTCTCCAACTGGCGGAAAGTTATCCGGAGCACAAACTGGTTTTTCTGGGCGATTACATCGATCGCGGACCCGACGCGAATGCAGTGATTTCCATCCTATCGGAGCTGGACGCAATCTTCATCAGAGGCAATCACGAACAGACGCTTCTTGACGCAATGCACACCCTGGAGCAAGAGGCCGACGAAGAATGGTTCTTGAATTGGAAAAATATCTCGCGGGAAAGCTACCTCTGGATAAAAGATCAAACACGCGCTTCATTCGTTACCGAAGACTATGTATTCTCCCACGCCGGAATGGACCCGGACAAACAACTTGAAGAGCAGACGGACGACGACTTTTTCTGGTCTTATCACGAAGAAGAATACAAAAACGAAAGTCGAACCATGGTTCACGGTCACATCGCGGGCGATAGCGTCCGAATCGTGGGCAATAATATAAACGTCGACACGGGCTGCGGGCAAGACGGTTTCCTTTCCGCCATCGTCCTGCCGGAGAAGAAGATACTAACGAGTCGGACCCGAGGTTTCCGGACGCAACATTGACTTGAACTTCCGACGGCGAAAATGATCCGAGAGTTTTCCGCGTGGCTACGCGATGAGCTGAAGGCTCACGACCATATTTGCGTACTCGGGATATAAAATATCGGCAGCGGTCGGAAGTATTCAGTCGTCCGCGATATCCACGCCGATGAGTTTTCGCCCGGATTTTTTTTGGAGCTCCCGGGGCACGGCGCCGAGAATCGTCTCCTTGAGCGCTTCCAGGATTTTCTTCTTATAGAAACCCTTCTTGTACACCAGGCTGACTTCGCGGGCGGGTTCGGGCGATTTGAACCGGGCGATGCGCGGCCCGTCGCCGTTAATGGCCAGGCGCGGAAGCAGGGTCATGCCCACGCCGAGATCCACCATCTTCTTGATGGTCTCGACTCCTCCGCACTCGATGCGCCCCACGCCGCTGTCGCCGCAAACTTTCAGGGATTGATTGCGAAAGCAATGCTCTTCTCCCAGCAGGATTAGATCATAGTCCTCGACCTTTTCCATGGTCAGACCCTTGTTGGGGCCTTCGTAATCCTTCGGGAAATAGGCGACGAAGGGTTCATAGTACAGGGGCGTTTCCACCAGGGGTTTGATGCGCAGAGGCGTGGCCAGAATGCCCAGTTCGATTTCATCACGCTCCAGCTTTTCCGTAATCTGCGTCGTGGGCAGTTCGAAAATGCGAAAGTCGATCTGCTTGTACTTTTGATGCAGGGTCTTGAAAATTCGCGGCAGCAGATAAGTGGAAATGGTGGGAATGATGCCGATGCTTATGGTGCCGGAAGGCTCGTCGTCGTTTTCCCGAAAGAGCTCCGTGATTTTGTCGGCTTCGCGCAGCACGTTGCGAGCCTGCTCCAATACGCGTTTGCCGAAACTGGTCACGATCACCGGGTTTTTGCGTCGGTCGAAAAGCTCCGTCCCGATTTCCTGCTCCAGCTTTTGAATTTGCAGACTGAGCGTCGGTTGCGCCACGAGACACTCTTTGGCGGCCCGCGCGAAACTACCGTGCTTTTCCACGGCCACGACATAGCGTAATTGGGTCAGAGTCATGGGCGTCAGTATAACGACCCGACGGGTTTTTGGGGAGGGGATTTTTTAGCGGCGGTCACGTCTCACCGGTATACTCGACCACCAGCAGACTGAAATCGTCTTCCAGGCCGTGTTCGGCATTGGGCTCCAGGCCGGCGTACTTATTCAGGGCATCGAAAATATTGCGGCAGATGATGTCCGGCGCGTGCTCTCGGTGTTCGCTGAACATGCGCACCAGTCCTTCTTCGCCCAGCATTTCGCGCGTATCGTCCCGGGCCTCGGTGATACCGTCCGTATAGAGCAAAATCTTATCACCGGGCTCCAGGATAATTTCGCGGCTGGCCGAGTTGGGCGGCAGGTGTTCGAGAATGGCGCGGCCGTTGGCGCGAGGAATCTCCACTTCTCCATTCTTGCGCGAAACGATAAACGGCGGATGGCCGGCGCGGGCATAAGTTAAGCGCCCCGTCTCCAGATTCAAACAACAGGCGCAGGCCGTTAGGAAGTTACCGCTCATTTTGCCGTAGAGCGAAGCGTGAATTTCCTCGATGATACTGACCGGATCAATAACGATATCTCCCCACACGCCGAGGGACATCTTAACCATGGCCGAAAGAAACGCCGCGCCGATACCGTGGCCGGACACATCGCATATAAAAAGCCCCAGCTCGGCGCGCCCCGGGCGATAGTAAAAATCCAGAAAGTCCCCGCCCACGTCCTGCGCGGGCTCGTAACGAAAGGCCAGACGCGCCCCGGGAATCTCGGGAAACCGGGCCGGCAAGAGCGCGGTTTGAATTTTGCGCGCCATGTGAATCTGTTTATCCAGTTCCGCCTTTTGACTGATGACCGTGGCCGTGCGATCGCGCACGCGCTCTTCCAGGCGCGCGTTCAGACTCCGAAGTTCGCGGACCAGGTGCAAGTTTTCCTGGATGCGATCATAGTAATCAATGGCGCTTTTGATCAAGCTCATCAGGAACTGAAAATCCGTACCCTTGATGATGTAGCCGAAGGGATGATACTGATTCAGGATATCCGAAAGGTCTTTCAAGTCCTGGTAGGCGGTGAAGAATATGATCGGTAAATGGGGAAACTTCTTCTTTATTTCGTGATACGTATCAAACCCGTCGCGGTCCTGCATCTTGATGTCGAGCACGACCACCGAAACGCCGTCGTGCACGGCCTCGATGCCTTCATTGCCGCCGCCGCAACAGGTCACATTGTAGTTAATCTGGAGCGCCATCTCCAGGGAGGTCAGCATCATGGGGTCATCGTCGATGACGAGCACGCGCGGATTGTCGGTCCGCTCCTCGGGTCGGACTTCATCTCCGCCCTTCTCATCCGCCACGAGGAGCGGATGAGAAGGGCGGAGATGAAGTCCGACCCGAGG
>CAZGYS010000776.1:0-3038 GCA_964530305.1 uncultured Leptospiraceae bacterium | reverse complement strand
AATGGAAGATCATATTCCTGACGGAACTGGCGGAGAACTTTCCCGCGTCCGCTTCGCCCCGGGAGCAATTTTCATTCATCTGGAATGCCCTGTTTGATTTTCAAAAACGCCATCCCCTGGTGCTGTCCTTCCTGGAGTTCAACAATCACGCCCCCTACCTGGACGAACGTTCGGAGGAGCTTTCGCGGGAATTGCTGGGCTTCATGGAGAACTTCATCGCGGAGAATCAGCGCGCCGGCGTATTGCGCGAATCGCCCGACGCGAAAGCCCTGCTGTCCCTGACCCAGGGCGGATTCCTGGGCCTGGTAAAGGCGGCCGGCTTCGGCGAAATCGAACTGACGGCGGAGCTCATTCGCGAAACCGAGGAGACCTGCTGGAGAGCCATGGCTCGCTGATCTTGTTTTACTACCGCGCGAAATCGCGCGGCGACTATTCGAGTAGATAAGAATTACTGACTGGAGATTGGACAATCGTTCGGAGGAAACAACATGACTACTACAACCCTGGAAAAGCCGATTACCATTAAGCACGAACTGAATACCGCGGAGATTCCCGGTATCATCGAGAAGCAGTACGAATATTTTTACAGCGGCGCTACGCGCTCTTATGATTTTCGCATCGAGCAGCTCAAGCGCCTCAAGCAGATGATCAAGGAAAACGAGGAGCTCATCGAGGATGCCCTGAAAGCCGATTTGAATAAGCCGAAGTTCGAGGCCTACGCCAGCGAAATCGGTTTTATGTACGAAGAGATCAACTTCACGATCGAGAAACTGCATAAATGGATGCGCCCCGAAAAAGTAGACACGCCCCTGATTCATCAGCCGTCGAGCAGCCGAATTATTTCCGAACCGCTGGGCGTCGTACTCATCATCGGCGCCTGGAACTATCCCTTCCAACTGACCATTTCCCCGCTGGTGGGAGCCATCGCCGCGGGCAACTGTTCCCTGGTGAAACCCTCGGAGCTGGCGCCGCGCACATCGGACGTCGTGGCCGAACTGGTGGCGAAGTACTTTGATCCCGAATACGTCGCGGCCGTGCCGGGGGGCGTGGAGGTAAGCCAGGCCCTGCTGGAGCATCGCTACGATCACATTTTCTTTACCGGCTCGACGCAGGTGGGTCGCATCATCGCGCAGGCGGCGGCCAAACACCTGACCCCGACGACGCTGGAACTGGGCGGCAAGAGCCCCTGCATCGTGGACGAAAAAACCGACATTAAGATTTCGGCGCGTCGCATCGCCTGGGGTAAGTATTTCAACGCCGGCCAGACCTGCGTGGCTCCGGACTACCTGCTCCTTCCGGCTTCGCGCAAGGACGAGTTCATCAAGTACTTCAAGGAGAGCGTGCGCGAATTCTACGGCGAAGACCCCTCCACCAGTCCCGACTACTGCCGCATCGTAAGCCGCCGTCACTATGATCGCCTGGCGAAATTCCTGAACGACGGCGAAGTGGTCCTGGGCGGGCGCGTGGACGCGGACCAGCTCTACATCGAACCCACCCTGCTGGACGGCGTCTCGCCCGACGCGCCCATCATGCAAGAGGAGATCTTCGGACCGATTCTGCCCATCATCGAGTATGACGATCTGGACGACGCCGTACGCAAGGTACGCTCGCGACCGACGCCGCTGGCGCTGTATTTCTTTTCCAGCGACGGCAAGAATCAGGACAAAATCCTGGAAGAGCTCAGCTTCGGCGGGGGCTGCATCAACAACCTGATGGTGCACCTGGGCAATCCCAATCTTCCCTTCGGCGGCAAGGGCGATTCCGGCAGCGGCAGTTACCACGGTAAGTACAGCTTCGACGTTTTCTCCCACAAGAAAAGCGTCATGCACACCAGCTTCTTCCCCGACCTGAAGCTGCGCTACGCTCCCTACCTGGGTCGCGTGAAACTGCTCAAGAACCTGCTCATGCGCTGACAAGCGCGCGAAAATCGCGCGAACCGCGAATAATAAACGCGAAGGTCCCGGGGCCTTCGCGTTTTTTTGTACGGCCGCCTTGCCGCGACGGCGATTTCAGGCGATGGATTGGTCTCAGACGCCGTTGACCGGCAGTTTGAAGCGAAAGGTGCTGCCGTGGTTTACCTGGCTTTCCACGGAGATTTCCCCCTGGTGGCCCTCGACGATCTTACGCACGATGACGAGTCCCAGCCCCGTGCTTTTTTCCCCGGCGGTGCCGCGCACGCTGGTCCGCGCGAAAGGCTTGAAGAGGTTATCCAGTTCGTCGGCGGGAATGCCCTGCCCTTCGTCCCGCACGGCGACGACGACGGAACCGTTGACCGCCTGCGCGCTGACCTCCACCCGGCTGCCGGGATGGGAATACTTAACGGCATTGCTCAAAAGATTGTTCATGACCTGTTCAATCTTGTCCACGTCCGCGCGAATATCCGGAATGCCGACCTGTACGTCCTCGGCCAGCTTGATCTGTTTCTTCTCCGCCGTGATGCGCTGGAGTTCAACGGAGCCGTGAATCAAATCGGCGATGCTGCAATCGCGCTTGCGCAACTCAAGCTTGCCGGCCTCGATTGAGGAGATGTCCAGCAAATCGTTAACCAGTTGCAACATGAAGCGGCTGGAGTGCTGAATGCGCCCCAGGAAATTCTTGCGCTGTTCCATGGGCAGGGTGCCGGCTTCCTCCACGAGTATTCCGCTGTAACCCTCGATGATGCCCAGGGGATTACGAAGGTCGTGGGCGGCCATGCCCAGGAATTGATTCTTCGATTCGTTCAACGCGGCCAGCTCACGATTCTTTTCCTCGAGCTGTTTCTTGGTCCGCGTTAATTCGTCGTTGGCGCGTCGTAGTTCCGCGTTTTCGTAAGTGGAAAAAAGCAGATTCAACATCTGTACGCGGGGCGAACGAATGTTGTGGGTCTTATCTCCGTAGAAAACCTCGGTGTCCGTTCCGCCCTCGGACTGGTTCATGTACTGCGCGGCGCGAACTACCTTGTGGATCTGTTCGATGAGGAATCTTTCGGTACAGGGTTTCGTAATGAAGCTGTCGGCTCCGCATTGCAGGGCCTTCAAGACGTCCTCGGGATCCGAAAG
>CAZGYS010000775.1:0-3045 GCA_964530305.1 uncultured Leptospiraceae bacterium | reverse complement strand
AGAGTCTGTATCCCAGTATCATTCGCACGTTCAAGGTGGATCCCCTGGCGGCCGCCGGCGTCATGTACAATCTTCCCGGCGCCGACGCATCCCCGGCGGTGCGCGGGCCGGCCGGACTCGCCTTCGCGCCCGACTTCGCCCTCTTACCGGACATCATCGAGGAACTGTGGGCGGCGCGGGACGGCGCCAAGCGCGATAAAGACGCCACTCTTTCCTATGCCATCAAGATTATCATGAACTCCTTCTACGGCGTGCTGGGCAGCGCCGGTTGTCGTTTCTTCGAGCCCCGTCTGGCGGGCACCATCACGCGCATCGGCCACTGGATTCTGCGGTCTTCGCGGGATTACATCGAGGAACGGGGTTTTCGCGTCATCTACGGCGATACCGACTCGGTTTTCGTGCATCTGGGCGAAGGTCGGCCCGACCGGGTACGCGGCGCGGGCGATGAACTGGCCCGGGAACTCAATTCGGTTCTGGAAGGGCGTCTGGGGCAGGAGTTCGGCGTGGAAAGCCGGCTGGACATAGAATTCGAGAAGTTCTTCACGCGCTTCTTTATGCCCACCATGCGCGGTCGCGATACGGGCGCCCGCAAGCGATACGCGGGCATTCTCAACGAGGACGATGCCTTCACCGCCGCGGTCATGGGAGATTCGAACGGCGATTCGCCCGAGGGCAAGCTGCATTTCGCCGGGATGGAGTCCAATCGCCGGGACTGGACGAAGCTGGCCCGGGACTTCCAGGGCGATATCTTTCGCCTGGTCTTTCGCTTCGCCGGTGGAGGCGTGGGCGACGAGCACGTCGAGGACGAACTTACGGAACTCGTGCGCGAACGTCATCGCCGTTTGCATGACGGAGAGCTGGACGAAGTGCTGGAGTATCGCAAGGGTTTGAGTAAACCCGTGGATCAGTACGGCGCGAGCGCTCCACCCCACGTCAAGGCCGCCCGCATTCTGAATGAACCCGGCGAGCGCGTGATTCGCTATGTCATGACCCTGGAAGGTCCCGAGCCCGCCATGAAACGCAGCGGCGCCGAATTCGATTACGAGCACTACGCCGAAAAACAACTTGCGCCCATCGCGGACATGGTCTTGCGTTTCTTCGGAACGGACTACGGCGAAGTCACCGGTGACGGCAAACAGTTGGGTCTCTTCGGCTAATCATGGGGTCCGGTCCCGGTTGTCGCGCTCCCCTTTCGCGCCGGCATTGCCTGTCTTTCTTTTCAGGGTTTTAAGTTTATTTTGCATCCGGTTCATCGCCTGGTGATTGACACGTCGACCCGCGCGAATTACAGATTCGTTATACCGCGCTCTCCGAGAAAAGTATGGAGAGTACAAATGAATCAGGACAGGGAATTGTGGCGCAGGCTTCGCATGGTCGTCGCGCGCCGACTCGGGGTGAAGGAGTCCCGGGTAACACACACGGCTCGCTTCATGGAGGACCTTGGAGTGGATTCCATGGACGGCGTGGAATTAATTATGGCGCTGGAAGACGAGTTCGGGCTGGAGATTTCCAATGGGCAAGCCGAACGGTTGCCCACCGCGGGAGATGCGCTGGAGTTCATCATGGAAGCCGTTGGGCGCCGTGAACAATTAAAGTAAATCACTCGTCCAATACCATGGAGCTTTGAATGAGTTTTACGGAATGGCTGAAAACATTGAAGCTTGAAGATCGGCCCTCGGCGGAAACGCTCGCCCGGATGCAAACCTTTCGGGTTTTCTTTCCCCATCGAGATCAGCCCGACTTCCCGCGTATTTGCGCGGGTTATGGGGAAATTCTGGATACGGTGATCTATCTGGAGGGTTTGCGTGATCAAGGCATGCTGGCCGACGAGGATGTCTACGAACGTCTGCGTTTCGACATTGAACGCATCAGTGACGACCTTCGTAACTACGGCACATCGCCGCACTTGATTCGCAAACGCGTCGAGTCCGAGCACTTTCGCCCCGACGTAGAAGACCGCCGTCACATCCTGGGCGAATACGCCGATTCCTGAATGGCGATTCTTTTCTCGGACTGATGCGAAATTTTTTTCGTGAATATCCGGGATTGGCGTCGCTTTGTTCGTCCAATTCGATAACTTAAAAGGAGGCACCACGCTTCCTGAACTTAACTTTCAAAATCATGAACGCATTTACGCAACATATCATCGCTTTCGCGGAATATTCATCCAGTTCCAGTTCTATTTACTCCGGTTCGCGGGAGGCGGTTGAGTAATACCTGATTACATACGTAGTCTGGTGAAACCCCCTTCGGCCGCGAGCTGTTGGGGGTTTTTCTTTTGGCGCGCCGCGGGCGCTGGATGCTTTGCGGGCGAATGTGGATTACTTGTTCGTGTCGCGCGGCGCGAAAATGATATTTGGAGAAAGTGCAGGCGTCGGTGACCTGCGCCTGTCTGGAAAACAGGTGTGCTCCGGAAGAAGGGGCACCGGGGGTTCGACTCCCCCTTTCTCCGTCCTGGAGATGGTCCGGCTGGTCGAGGAACTCGTTTCGAAAACGAGCCGCGGAAATCCGTCGGGGGTTCGAGTCCCTCCGTCTCCGTTTTTGGAAAGGTACCCAAGTGGTCAAGGGAGCTGTTTGCTAAACAGTCAGGGTCGCGTGAGCGGCCGCGTGGGTTCGAATCCCACCCTTTCCGTATATGTGGTCGAAATTTCCTTCCGCGAAGACCCGATTCGCGTCCGGAAATTTCGACCACATTAGCAGGTTGGCGTGATGTGATGGATGGCCCCAACCTGCAAGGGCGCGATAAATCCCCGGACGAGACTCGGGTCTTCGCCGGAGCGAGCTTCACTACGCCATTGGGAAACGATCCGGCTGGATGAGGAGCCTGTCTTGAAAACAGGTAGCGAGCCTTCGCGGGCCGTTAAGGGTTCGAGTCCCTTCGTTTCCGCTAAGCCAGGAGAGGGCGCTGCCCTCTCCTGGGACCTCTCCCGCCAGGGGGTTGCGGTTCCCCCTGGAACCCCGCAGACGCTTCGGTTACTTGATATCGAAATTTTCGCTCTTCGTGACGGATGCTTCGCGACATGGGCGGTTTACAGGCTAGTCAAG
>CAZGYS010000774.1:0-3045 GCA_964530305.1 uncultured Leptospiraceae bacterium | reverse complement strand
GCCTCCTCCTTTGGAAGCCGCCTGATTCGGTGTCCTCTAAAACGGGTATAGTCTACACTTGTGCACGTAGTATACGACCACGCCCGTTGCGCCGCCCCGCCGCTGCACCCGCTTGTCGTCCCCGCTCATCACACGCCCGCAGCTACAGGTGAGCAGACCAGCGAAGGCGAAGTCGGATTGGGACTTGCGCTCGCAAACAGAGCTGAATATATGAAAGTAGGCCCCGCTTATAATCCGTGTATCTCAAGATTGTGCGTTAATCTGTCAAAACTAGCATTGTAGTTTCGATTCAAAGCGTCTTTTCCGGCAATCACGGAATATTGCATCTGGTTTGCCTCCCCCATCATCGAAGCGTATTCCTGTTTCGCTTTGACGATTGGATCTTCTATCTGGTCATCTCGCTTAATTTCAACCAGATGCCACTCCCCTGTGTTTCGGTGAATCAAGAAATCCGGATAATAATGGCGAACAGTATGAGTAATAGGATCTATGTAAGGTATTCTGAATTCGGATTGGCCATGCGTCAGCATCCCCGTAAAGTAAACCCGTTCGACATCATCGCGCCGAATTACATCTTCAAAGAACTGCTTCTCTGGGTTCGAATCAAAGATGTAATGACTCAAATGAAAGCTCTTAGATACATGCTCACGAAAAGCGGAATCGTCGTGGGCAATGTACATACCCGGTCGCGCTTTGAATTTCCTGGTTCCCTCCTCAAATGGCTTGGCGAGCTGTACTGTTTCCTCTTCAAATGAATCGTCAGTCTTAACTTCGAAAAGGTAGTCAACAAGCTCGGGAATTATTTTATCGTGCAGCACGATATTGTAACGGTTTGTAGTTTCTACGATCAACTCCATACCATCAACAGAACTCTCAAACAAGTCTTCAATGAAAAACGCGGGACTACCGAAGTGCTTGTGTAGCTCAGCAAATCCAATTACTCGAACTACTTCACTGATCAGAGAGTAGGCTGAATATTCCACCTTCTTAATGTCGTCTGTAATTATCTCCCTTTCAATGGTCGCACCCGGTTCTAGACTTTCACTTTTCCTCAGAATTGCATCATAGTGCTCTGTATCCAGAGAACGAAGATTAAAATCTACGGGCCCCGCGAGTTTACCTGCCGTTTTCTTTTCCAAAGAATATTCACGCCGCACCTTCTTGATATTGAGAGTGACGAGTGGCTCCATGACGCGAACTTCCAATTCATCGCTAGTAGAAACACTCTGAAACTCCTCCAGCGTTAAACGATGATTCGCCTTCAGTTCATTCTCCAGTGTAGTTGCATTCTCATCTGACAAGTAGATACGGCCGGTCTGTTGCGTATGAGTAATCGCACGCAGGCAACGCATAGTCGCCTGAAGAACAAAAATTCTACTTCTAGGCGAGCGATACAGTGCCACACCGAACAGGGAGCGGCAGTTCCATCCCTCCTTACCTTTGTTCACAAGTAATATTATCTGCTTCTCACTACTGGCCGTATCAAGATTATTGAATTCCCGTATATCGTCATTACTGGTAAGCTTATCATCACCGACATTGATGAGCAAGCGCTCCGGCGGGATGCTCAGCTCACTCATTACTTCTTCGACTACAGGGCGCAATTCGTCAGTCAACTCCTGGATGGTTGTAGCGAAGAATGCAATCTTCCTAAGCATTCCCTCCGCCCGCTCATTTCCATTGTGTTCCCAGAATCGTGCAAGGGCCTGTCGCACGAATTCTTCCGTTTTCACATTGGCAAACCGATTAACTTCAGCTCTTTTCAACAGCCTCGTGTTTATTGCGTCATGAAGACCGTACGCATATACAACCTCCGGCAATACTTTCCCTTTGACATAAGGCGTTCCGGTAAAATTGTAACAGCCTGTCACCGTGGTTTCCGCGCTCAGCCTATTCACGGTTTCCCGCAAGCGAGTAATATCTTTTGTCAACGTATTGCCGAAGGCATGGTGAGCTTCGTCGATGTAAACTCCCAGTTGTTCTAATCTACACAGTTTCTGAAAACGCTGATTTGTCGTCAGGTCCTCCTCCGTCTCCGGCGTCGCGTTTTCCAGGTCCAATACTTGCGCGGCTCGCTCATGTACGGAAGGCTGAGCGGCCGGGACCGTGTCTTTTCTAGTTTCGAAGAGCTTCTGCGTTTCGTTTTTCTCTTTAGCTTCTTTGCGTAGAATTATTTTCTGCATGTTTGAAACGATAATATTAAAGCTGCTATGATCATGGGTCGTGAGAGTAGCGGCAGCCTGCGTCAAAAAGTGAAAATTGATTTCGGCCGCGATGAAATTCTGATATTCCGAAGGAATAACGCGGTCCCTGTGTTCGAAGGACTGAATTTCCTGTAATGATTGTAGAACCGTAGTATCCGGCGCAAAAACGACGGCATTATGGCAGAACCGCTTGTCATTGGGAAACTTGCGTGCCATAATGAATTCGTAGAAAATGCAAGTCGCCATAAGGATCGTCTTGCCGGTCCCCATAGTCAGAGCAAAAATATAATTCGAGAACTGGTGCGTATTCGCACTCATCTGTTTGAAGATAGCATTATATTCTTCGTCGTTTGTCGGCCGAAATAGCTCTCGATAGATATCGAGGCCTTCAAAATAGTCTGTCTTATTGTGCCATTTATCAAAGATTGTATGCAGCGGCTCATTACGCAGATAGTCCTTGAGAAAAACGTAGAGTCGAAGCGCCTCCATCTGTGGCTTCCGTAGATATCCACTATCTTCGTTGTAGCTGATAAATCGCTTGCTGATTTGCGACAGTCGACCGTGAATTTTGGCTCGGTTTACCTCGTACAGACTATGGAGCTCGCGATGAAAAAGAAACTCCCTCACCTCCGTCTTTCGGCGCGCCGGTCGCGCTTGACCAGCAGCCTTCTTCTTTGAGATTTTCTTCGCCATCAGCTTTGCACCACTTCGAAATGAGTGTCTGAAATTAAGTCGGTAATCTTTACGGCAACTGAACCGAAATCTTCCGGCAAAGCATACGTGCCCACTACTGACTCATTCTTTTCAGGAATGTCGGTAATGGTGGGTGTAAAGTTAGTTC
>CAZGYS010000773.1:0-3049 GCA_964530305.1 uncultured Leptospiraceae bacterium | reverse complement strand
CTGGTTGTGGCCCGGTAACGGCGGTCTCCAGACATTGGAATCCTACGGTCTGAAGGCACGCAATCTCCGCTACGAGCAAATCCCCGCGGCTCACCGTAAATTCTACGAGAAACTGCGCCTCTACCATGAGGAGGATGATTTCATCGTAGTGCATGCCGGCGTGCGGGTGTGGCAGGGAAATAGCCTGGCGCCCGTATCCATCCGAAAGCAGCAGCGCGAGGACCTGCTCTGGATTCGCCTGGAATGGATCAACGAGGAGCATCGTTGGAAGGGAAAGAAAGTTTACTACGGCCACACTCCCACCCGCTATGTAAGGGGACCGAACGACGAGAAATCGCCCATGTATGGGAAGAACTCGGTGGGGCTGGACACGGGTTGCGTTTACGGGGGCTATTTGACCGCCGTCAATACCGATACCGGCGACCTGATTCAGGTTCGCGCGAAACACGTGTATATCTAAACCAATAAGACTACAGGGCCCTGATGATCAGCCATGATTACAAGAAGCTGCTGGAGGCGCTCGCGCCTCGTGAGCGGGAGAACATAGCCAATATACATCGGATACTTCGCGGCGAGGGCTTCGATTGTTTCCTGGTGGGGGGCGCCGTGCGCGATCTCGTGCTGGGGCGTCCGGCCGGGGACCTGGACATCGCCACCAATGCGCGACCGGAGCGGATGCAAAAGCTCTTCCATCGCACCATTCCCACCGGACTGCAACACGGGACAATCACCGTGCTCATGAAGGGCATGCCCTTCGAGCTGACTACGTATCGCGCCGAAAGTACCTACTCCGACGCGCGAAGACCCGACAGCGTATCTTTTTCCGATACTCTGTCCGAAGACCTGGAGCGCCGAGACTTCACGGTGAACGCCCTGGCGTTCGAACCCGGAGAAGAGTATCTGGTCGACGAGCATGGTGGCCTGGAGGATCTCAAGGCGCGCGTGATCCGAACCATCGGTTCGCCCCGGGATCGTTTCTTCGAGGACGGACTGCGACCGGTACGCGCGTGCCGTTTCTGCGCCACCCTGGAATTTTCCCTGGACCCGGACGTGGAGGCGGCCCTGGCAAACGAGGAAATCCAGGCGCGAAGTCGCAAGGTGGCGGCGGAACGCTTCGCCGATGAACTGTACAAGGGCTTTCGCGCCCGGGCGATCGCGCGCATGTTGCGCCCTCTGGAAAAATCCGGGCTGGCGGATGTCTTTTTGCCCGGCGAGTTTCACGAGCGCCGATCATTGACGAGCGAGGACGAACAACGCCTGGACGGCATGTTTCCCGCCGCGACCGAAGCGCGCCTGGCGGAGTGGTGGCGGCTCATGGCGATACCGTCCGCCCAATGGGAGGCGGCGGCCCGCAATCTAAAGTTCGCCGGGCGCGCGGCGCGCGATATGAGCAATTACAATGCGCTATTGGATTTTCTGGAGAGCGATGAGACTCGCGCGGCCGAGCCGGGACCTGAATATGACGGCCGTGCTCGGAGCATGTTGTCCGCCGTAAAACAAACCTACGGCGATACCGGGCCGGACTTCCTGCGTGGCGTGCCGACGGATCGTTTCAGTTGCCCGGGAGGTCTTGAGCATCTCCTGACGCTGTACGGGCGGGATCCGCTGACTCTGGGCGATCTCGAAATCAACGGCCGCGACCTTTCCGGCCTGGGATATAAAGGTCGTGAAATTGGTGAAACCCTTCAGGCGCTCCTGCGTCGAATCCTCTTTGAGCCTGAGCTGAACCAGCGCGAAGAACTGCTGAAATTCGTCGACCGCTGATTGCTCGGCGCGGTGAACGGGAAAAGTTTAGCGCGAAAGCGGATTTCGCTTGCGCGATTTTTCGTCGGGCGCATTCTAGAAATGTCGGCCGGACTGAATTTTCCGGTAAAAATATAATTATTGATATTTAAGGTTCGCGAACGCGCTTGAAAGACGCGGCGCGGCGTCCAAGCTTACATGAGTCTCCGACTGCGCATCCAATTAACCCTGACCGGCATGACGGCGGGGCTGGTTCTACTCATCGGCCTTTACGCCGTTTTGAATATCCGGCAAAAACTCAAGACGGATCTCGGTTTCGACCTGTTGCGGACGGCGGAGACTATCGCCGTGTTCATTAACGGAGACGCTCACAGCAAGGTGCGGACCGCCGCCGACGTGAATACGCCCGAATTTCGGGAACTCAAGGAGAAACTCCTGCGCGCCCGGCGGCGTTTGAATCTCAGCGAGAATCACATTTATACTTTGCGCAAGGTTTCGGAGGACAAGTTCGCCTTCGTGGTCATGACTCATCCCAAACCGTTCGTCGGCGATGATTTTCCCGTGAACGCTACTTCACGTTACGCGGTGAAACGCATCATGAACGATAAGGAGGGGCGCGGAGTTTTTACGGACGTCTACGAGACGCCCAACGGCACCTGGATCTCGGCCTTCGCCCCTATTCACGCCCGAGACGGAAGCATCGACGGTTTTCTTGAAGTGGACGCCTCCTACGCGGACTTCCAGAGCAAGTACTTCAAGGCCATCCTGCCCCTGGTGATCGCGGGACTATTGATTCCCGTATTACTGATTTTCGCGTCCATATTTCTTTCCCATCGAATCTCCCGGCCCTTGATGGTGATTCATGAACGCATGCGGGAAATGCACGACGGTCGAGGCGATTTACGGCGCAAGATGGACATATCCGGAAGTGATGAAATCGCCGCTACCGGGAGACTCGTCGACGGGTTCATCGGGAACATCGCCGAAACCATCCGGGACGTGAAAACCTTCTCCGGCCGCGTGCGAGAGTCGTCCGCGCGGATCCAGGAACACGTGCAAGGTTTGCGAACGAGAGGGCAGGAACAATCGGCGCTGGTTCAAACGACTTCCGCGGCGAACGAGGAGCTGTCCGCCGCCATTCGCGAAATCTCCTCCATTACCGGTCGGCAGGAGAAACTGATCATGAACGCGGGCCCCCTGCTCTCGCGCTTGCTTGAGTTCGTAATTCGGGTGGAACAATCCTCGGGAGAAGTGAACGCCTCCCTGGGAGCGGCCCGGAAGCGAGGGGCCCAGGCGCGGGGAGGGA
>CAZGYS010000772.1:0-3049 GCA_964530305.1 uncultured Leptospiraceae bacterium | reverse complement strand
GAAATGGTTCACGTAGAAGTCGCGGGACTCGGTGATGCGTTCGGTGCCCAGGACGGGGTAGAGACTTTCGATCTTCATTTACTTTCCTCGCTTGCGGTTGAATTTTCACATACAGACTGTATGTGAAAATCAGAATTGGCATACAGTCTGTATGTATGTCAACAAAAAATCATTGTGAGCCCCCGGGTCCGGCCGAAAATCGCCCCATGGCCCGCAAAAAGACGAAAACAACGGCAAAAAAGGCGACGGCAAAGAAGACCGTATCGAAGGCCGAGCAGCGGGAACGCACCCGGGCGCGCCTGATTGCCCTGGCGCGGGACGAGTTCGGGAAGCGTGGATACACGGGTGTCGGCACCGAGCGGCTGGTGGCCCGGGCCAAACTCACCCGGGGAGCTCTCTATCATCAGTTCGCGGACAAGCGTGCTCTGTTTCAGGCGGCTCTTGAGGATGCCCAGGGCGATATCGTCGCCGCCATCGGGCGAGCCGTGGAAAACGCCGCCGACGACTGGTCCATTCTCCGTGACGGTTGCCATGCCTTTTTGCGGGAGGCTTCGCGTCCTGAAATCAGGCGCATCGTTTTGATCGACGGACCGGCGGTGCTGGGCTGGTCGGAATGGCGACGCATCGACGCGGCCAACGGCATTAAGGAACTGCGCGAAGGCCTGCGCGTGATGATGGAGAAGAAGGTCATCAAAGCGGCGCCCCTGGACGCCCTCACTTTCATGTTAAGCGGCGCCATGAATGACGGCGCCCTGTGGATCGCCGACGCGGATGATACCGAAACGGCCCTGGGCCGGGCCATGGAAACCATGGATATGCTGCTGGAAGGCCTGCGCGCCTGATGGCGATTTTTTTTGCGATTTCAGTCACAAAGCGCCGTGAGCTGGACTCCGTATATATAAAGCATAAGGAGGACAACATGCTTCATTATACACTGGCGATTCTCGCGGGCGCCGTAACTACTTTTATGGTAAATACCTTGCTGGCCATGTTCGTAATCGGACCCTTCTTTAATAAAGCGTTGGGAGTCGTGCGCACCATGGAACAGGGCCTGCACTGGCCGGCCATGCTGGTCGGCTATCTCGGGCTGGCGGCGATTCTAGCTTTCCTGTATCCCCGCCTGGATCTGGGCGGGGAGCATTTTCTATTCAAAGGCGCCATGGTCGGTTTGCTCCTCGGCCTGGCCGTATTTACCTGCGGGCACCTGGTGATTGCAGGCTGGTCGTCCAGTCCCGCCGGGCGCATGCTCTGGTCGGGTCTGCTGGATGCCGCGGCCGTAGTCGTGGGCGGCATGGCCGCGGGGGTGGTATTTCGCTTCATGGGAGCGACCCATGGCGCGCTTTGAAAGCCCTGAAAGTTCGGGAGACGGGCAAGAGTCCGCTCTCAACATTCTGCTGAATAAAGCCCGGGGCGGCGATGCCGTCGCCCTGGAAAACCTGCTGCGGGAAATTCAGACGCCGCTCTATAACTTTACATTGCGTATGCTGTGGCACCCCGACGACGCGGCCGACGCCGCGCAGGAAATCCTGGTCAAGGTGGTCGTCAACCTGGCTCGCTTTCGCGGCGAAAGCAAGTTCATGACCTGGGTGTATCGCATCGCCGTGAATCACGTGATGGACATGCGTCGTTCCCGCGCCGAAAAAGAAGAAATCGACTTTGATGCCTTCGCGGCCAACCTGGAGCGGGGTCTGGCGCGCTCCGACGACCGTGCTTCCGCGAAGCTTACGGCGGCGGATGCCGCGGACCATGCCTTGCTGGAACTGGAAGTCAAGCTGGGTTGCATGACGGGCATGTTGCTGTGCCTGGATCGTGAACATCGCGCCGCCTACATCCTGGGTGAAATCCTGGGAGTTCGCGGAGACGAGGGCGCGGCGGCGCTGGAAATTCAACCCGCCGCGTTTCGCAAGCGGTTGTCCCGTTCCCGGGAAAAAGTACGCGCCTTCATGAAGGGCCGCTGTGGTCTCGCCGACCCGGCCGCGGCCTGTCGCTGTTCGCGCCAAATCGAACCGGCCATCGCCTCGGGGCGCGTGCGTCCGGACACGCTG
Source organism: uncultured Leptospiraceae bacterium (assembly GCA_964530305.1). GTDB lineage: Bacteria > Spirochaetota > Leptospiria > Leptospirales > Leptonemataceae > CAZGYS01. The sequence goes on along the minus strand of CAZGYS010000772.1, from coordinate 1,004 downwards.
CTCCTGGCGAATCACCCCCGAGCGCAAGCAAGTAAAGGAGAGCGTGAACTGGAAGAGCAAGTCGGCGAAGTGGACGAGCTGGAGCGAATTGCCGGTCTGTTTCGCGCTCATCCCCGCTACGCCGCGCCGGAGGAGTTTGCCGGGGCTCTCAAAAAGGTGATCAGCTCCGGCCGGTATCGCGTCTTCGGTGAAAACTGAAACGTGCTTCGCGTTATTCCCGTGAATTCACGACGCGGCGCCGATCCCTTCCAGTAAATGATCCAGCAGGGGTTCGTCCTCGATGTACCAGCGAATACTGGTTCCGAACACCAGGCCCGGTTGAATGCCCAGCATTTCGCGGAAGACATTGGCATAGTGCGATTGGTCGTAGAAACCCGCGCCCAGCGCGGCCTGGGCGGGCGAATCGCCGCGATGCATCAACAGGGCGGCCGCCTTGAGGCGAAACCAGGCGCGAAAGCGTCGAATGGGTACGCCCACCTGGGACTTGAAGGCATGCAGAAGCCAGGAGCGGGACATGCCGACCGCGCCGGCCAGTTCGTCGGCGCCGGGCGCCTGGTCGGGCGCGGCTAGAATGATCCGGATGACCTTGAGCAGTCGGGCGTCCATTGTCTCGGGCGATGTCGCGTGCTCGGCGGGTACCAGCATTTTATCCAGTCCCGCTTCGACCTGCGTTCGATTTTGAGCTTCGTCCAACGCGCGTATCGCCTCCAGCATGCGCGCGGCGTATTCCGGTTCCGGGATGATGGAGTCGTGCTCGGTCTGTTGACTTGAGTCCGGCGGCCGAGTGCCTTTCGGCGATGTGCCCTTCGGGCGAATGGTCTCGCAGGCCGGGTTGCCGGGCTCCGGCAGGATGGTGGCGAAGCGGCGACCCATGGTGCGGACTTCATGGAGCGCGTTGGAAGGGATATAGGCCGCGCGACACGTCCGCCAATCCGCAAGGCCCCGGCCGCGAATCTCAAGGGGCCCTTCCGGTCCCACGCAAACCGCCGGGGCGATGTGAGCAT
>CAZGYS010000771.1:0-3054 GCA_964530305.1 uncultured Leptospiraceae bacterium | reverse complement strand
TGAAGGGCAGGGGATCGCGCAGGATGGGATCGATGTTATCCATGGCCGAGCGAATCTCCATGAAGTGATCGTTGATGTGCTCCCAGGTGTCCAGGGAGAGCCAGTCGCGAATGCCGCGTGCGTTTTCCCGGGCGCGATGCAGGCAGCTATAAATCGACGAAGGGTTGCGCTTGTCCTCGATGAGAAAGCGAAGCACCGAGTTTTTATCGAAATCGCCGTAATTCTCTAGATAGAGATCCCGGTCGCCCGTGGCGAAAACCAGCGGCTGCCATTGCTCCGGCATACCCGCCGGCAAGTCCAGCGTCAGGTTCATATTCGCGTCGATGAAGCGCGCGTAGTTTTCCGCCCGCTCCATATAGCGATTCAGCCAGTAGATTGAGTCCGCGACGCGACTAAGCATTCAACCTCCGTGCCGAGCCTTCAAGAGCGAAGGACCCAGGTGTCCTTGCTGCCGCCACCCTGCGATGAGTTTACCACCAGGGAACCCTTCTTCAGGGCGACCCGCGTCAATCCGCCCGGCATGACCGAGATGTCCCGCCCGTACAGAATAAAGGGGCGCAGGTCTACGTGGCGTCCCTCGATTTTATCGTCGATGAGGGTGGGCACGCGCGAAAGACTCAGCGTCGGCTGGGCGATGTAGTTGCGCGGTTCTTGATTAATGCGATTCTTGAAGTCCTCGCGTTCGCCGGCGGTGCTGTGAGGGCCGATGAGCATGCCGTAACCGCCCGCTTCATTGGTAGCCTTGACCACGAGATCGCCGATGTTGTCCAGGACGTATTGACGGTCTTTGTGATCTTCGCACAAATAAGTGGGCACGTTGGGTAAGAGGGCGTCTTCGCCCAGGTAGTACTTGATGATGCGCGGCACGTAGGCGTAGATCGCCTTGTCGTCCGCCACGCCCGTTCCGGGAGCATTGGCCAGCGCCACGCGTCCCTTCTTATAAACTTCGAAAAGGCCCGGTACGCCCAGCATGCTTTCCGGATTAAAGGCTACCGGATCCAAAAACGCGTCGTCGATTCTCCTGTAGATGACGTCCACGCGCTTGAGACCCCGGGTGGTGCGCATCTTGACTTCACCGTCCATGACCACCAGGTCCTTGCCTTCCACCAGCTCCACGCCCATCTGGCGGGCCAGGAAGGAGTGTTCGAAATACGCGGAGTTGTACACGCCCGGCGTGAGCACGGCCACCGTGGGATGGGCGCGATCGCTCAGGTTCTGGAAAGTCTCCAGCAGGCGAATGGGATAGTCGTACACGGGACGCACGCCCATGCGCGCGAAGAGGTCCGGAAAGGAACGCTTCATGCTTTCGCGATTTTCGAGGACATAGGCCACGCCGGACGGACAGCGCAGATTATCTTCCAGCACGTAGTAGTTCCCGTCGTCGTGGCGAATTAAATCCGTACCCGTGACGTGAATCCAGATATCGCCCGGCGGTTTGAGGCCGATGCACTCGGGGCGATACGCCTGACTGGATTCGACGATGGCCGTCGGGATTACGCCGTCTTTTAGAATTTTGCGATCATTGTAGATGTCGTGAATGAAAAGATTCAGAGCCGTGATGCGTTGCTTGAGCCCCTTCTCCATTTCGGCCCATTCGCGTGCTTCGATAATGCGCGGGATGATGTCGAAGGGGAGAACCCGTTCCAACTCACCCTGTTCCTTGCTGTAGACATTAAAGGTGATGCCCATGCGAAGGAGGGCTCGCTCCACCGCGTGCTTACGGCGATTCAGTTCGGCGGGGGAAATTCCCGAAAAGCTGTCCCGCAAAACCTCATACCGTTGTCGCACCCCGGTGCCTGCATCGAACATTTCGTCGTAGAAATTGCCGACTTCGTAATTTTCCGCCAGTTCCATTATATGGAAACAAGAGCAATTATTATACCACCCGTGATTATTCGCGGACGGCGTGCCGGCGCTGTTTCAAGGCGATCCACGCCGTCTAAAGCGGAAGCGTCGTTGATTCGCCCAAAAAACACGCGAAACGACTTCGGTGTACCCGCCTTCTGAAACGGCACAATGCCCAGCTTTTACGCTTTTTACGAACCTGGCGACTTACCGGGCATCTTGCGACGAAATTGTCCAGGCCCCCGAGAAACGGCTTCGGTCGGGGAAATAGCGGACTTATTGAATTCGGCGCCCATGTCGCACGAAACTTGCTAACTCATATGGATGGCCTACAGACTGATTATGGATTGCCTCTGGATTATTTTCGAATCGCCGCGCGGGAACGACGACTCCGCGCGAAAGGTCGTTGCTCGAAGCGTATGTCCCGACAAATAGCCCTTTATCACAATACAACCTATCGCTATGAACGCGCCATTCACGTGGGACCGCAAGTGGTCCGCTTGCGCCCCGCGGCCCATTGTCGCACGCCCATCCGTTCCTACAGTCTGCGCATCACTCCCGGCGAACATTTTCTAAACTGGCAGCAGGACGTCTCCGGTAACTTTCTGGCGCGAATTGTCTTCCCGGAACCCACGGATACGTTCAGCGTGGAAGTGGACCTGGTAGCCGAAATGGTTACCATCAATCCCTTCGACTTTTTCGTGGAGAGCGGCTTCGAGCACGCGCCCATCGATTATCCGGAACACTTGAACGCGGAGCTGGCCCCCTACATGGCGGTGCCCGAGGAAAAGGAATCGATCTATCGTGCCTGGCTTTCCGAGGCGCGAAAATTAATGCGCGAAGCGGCCGACGCCCCCATCGTGCAGTTTCTGAGTCAACTGAATCGCCGCGTCAATGAACGCATTCGCTACCTGATTCGCATGGAGCCCGGCGTGCAGGAGCCGGGCGAAACCCTGATGAAGGCCGGTGGTTCCTGCCGCGATTCGGCCTGGCTGCTGGCCCTGACTCTTCGGGAGCTGGGCTTCGCTTCGCGATTCGTTTCCGGTTACTTGATTCAGCTTGCCGCGGATCAGAAAGCCGTGGACGGCCCCAGCGGTCCCGAAACGGATTTTACGGATCTGCATGCCTGGTGCGAAACCTACATCCCCGGCGCCGGTTGGATCGGTCTGGACGCCACCTCGGGACTTTTCGCGGGCGAAGGTCATATTC
>CAZGYS010000770.1:0-3063 GCA_964530305.1 uncultured Leptospiraceae bacterium | reverse complement strand
AGAAAGTCGCCAATCGCACGGCTCAGCTGGAACGCACCAATGATCGCCTGCGCAATCAAATCACGGCGCGGGAAAACGCGGAACGCGCACTCCTCTCCGCGCGGGATCTGGCCGAGGCCGCCAACCAGGCCAAGAGCGCGTTTTTGGCCACCATGAGCCACGAGATTCGCACGCCCTTGAACGGAATTATCGCCCTGAACGAACTCTTGCTGGAAACGGAATTAGACGCGAACCAGAAAGACTACGCGGAGACGGCGCGAATTTCGGGCGAAGCACTGCTCTTTATCATCAACGACATCCTGGATTTCTCCAAGATTGAAGCGGGTTCCATGGCTCTTGAGAACCTGCCCTTCAGCCCGGCCGGTTGTGTGGAGGATGTGACCAACATCCTGGACAACAAGGTCAAGGAGAAGGGCCTGAACTTGCGCGTGAACCTGGATCATCGCGTACCGGAGAACATCATGGGAGACCGGGGACGCCTGCGACAGGTATTGTTGAACATCGTCGGCAACGCCGTCAAGTTCACCAGCGAGGGCGAGATCAGCATTCGCGTGGAACTGGGCGAATCCGATTTCCTTCGCTTCGTGGTCAAGGATTCGGGCATCGGCATTCCGCCGGAGCGCATGGATGGTCTCTTCAAGCCTTTCTTTCAGGTGGAATCGGATCACGCGCGGCGTTACGAAGGCACCGGCCTGGGTCTGGCCATTTCCAGGGAACTGGTCATGGCCATGGGCGGCGAGATCTCGGCCGACTCGAAACCCGGCTCCGGCTCGGTCTTTCGCTTTACCATTCACCACCAGAAGGTGCCGGAAAACATGTCCCCCCGGCCGGTCCCCGCGGACGAACCGGACCTGGAAGAACTCCGGAAACATAATCCTACGATTCTCATCGTCGAGGACTACGTCATCAATCAGAAAGTCGTCGTGCGCATCCTGGAGTCCATGGGCTTCCAGTGCGAAGTCGTTTCATCGGGGCGCGAAGCGCTGGAGACTCGCGAAAAGACCGCCTACGAAATCATCTTGATGGATTGCCAGATGCCGGAGATGGACGGCTACGAGACCACGCGTCGCATGCGGGAACTGGAGCAAACAAAGGGCGCCGTTCCCGCGCGCATCATCGCCCTTACCGCCGAAGTGCTCGCCGGCACGCGCGAAAAATGCCTGGCGGCCGGCATGGACGACTACATGGCCAAGCCCATCTCCCGGGACGCCCTCCGACGGGTCCTGGCTCGCAACCTCATGGCGGCCGCTTCCCATCGCCCCACCGCCGTGAGTCCCGGCACGGACGGTAAGCCCGCGTGAAGAAACCGGACCTGGATCGCTGGCCGCCCTTGATCAGCATCGCGGTCCTCGTTGCATGTTCGGGTCTTCTGTGGGCCGAGTATAATAATCCGGGGGACCTGGTGGGAGGCGACGCGCTCGGACGCGTCGTTCAAGCACGGGGCACGCTTCAGCGCAAGGCGGCCAACGCGATGATCTTCCAGGACACCCGCGCGCGCGGTCGCTTGCGTTCGGGAGACACCCTGCGCACGTCGCACTCGTCCCGGGCCGTCATTGAGTTAAACAGCGGCATCAAGATTACCCTGGGCGAATTCAGCATGGTCCAGTTGAGCAGTTCCCAAAATCGCCTCGATCTAAATCTGGGACGAGGTTCCATTCGCGTTGGCTCACCGGGACAAGCCCTGCGCATTCGCTCCGATGCAAACGACGTCGAATTAAAAGACGGCGAACTGAACCTGCAACGTCGACCCGGCTCGCGCTTGCGCATCGAGGTCCGCAAGGGTGAAGCCGAACTCACCGCGGACGGACGCAAGCATGTCCTCAAGGAAAATCAACTGGCGGAAATTCAGGGCAAGGACGTGGGCATTCGCGGCATGGCCCTGCTGCCTCGCTCGCCCGGGGACGGCACCGTGTTGTTCACGTCTTCCCCGCGCGAAAAGGTTGCGTTCACCTGGAAAAACCAGAAACCGAATTCGCCCCCGGCAATCCTGGAGACTGCTCGCGACGCGGACTTCAAGGAGATGATTCGAATCGTTCGTGTTCGCGGCGATTCCGGAATTCTTAATCTCAAACCGGGCGCCTACTACTGGCGTCTTCGCGCCGGAAAGGAAACCAGCGAAACACGCTTTCTCTTGATTCGTTCCCTGACAGCTCCCGCTCCCGTTAAACCGGCGGAGGCGGGCCTGTTTCGCCGAGTAGCCGGTCCGCCCCGCGTCGACTTCGTCTGGGTTCCGGGCACGACGCCCGCCGACTACACCCTGGAAATCGCGAAGAGCGCCGATTTTTCGAAACTCCTGCACTCACTCAAATGCGGCACGACCAGCCTCAGTTTAAACCTGGAACCCGGAAGCTATTTCTGGCGCGTACGAGCTCGCCTGCGCGACGCCGCGGGTTCGCCGGCCGCCGTTGTTTCGCCCACTCGCTCCTTTCGCGTACGTTCCGAAAAGTCATACAAGCGGCCCGTTCTCCTGGCTCCCGAATCGGGGGCCCGCGTTTCGGCCGGCACGGCCAGAAGCGCCGGCATCCTTTTCAGTTGGCGCGGCCCCTCCGAAATCATTCGCTGGGAGTGGAGCCTGGCCGCCGACGCGGCGTTTACATCCGGAGTTCAGACGGCGGGCGCCAAGCAAGCCTATGCCTTGTTGAAGGGGCCGCTAGAAGCAGGCATCTCCTACTGGCGCGTACGAGGCTTCGACGCGAAGGGACGCGCCACTCCGTATTCCAAACCGGTCCGCTTTCGCGTGATCGATGCCGACGCGATTGCCGTGCTCAGCCCGAGTCCGGGGAAACTGATTTCCACGCCTCGCATTATCTTTCGCTGGCGTTCCGGCGGCACGGGTTCCGCGTATCGCTTCACTCTTTCCCGGGACGAAAAACAAGACGATGTAGTGGTTTCGCGGCTGCAGTACGGCCAGGGCCTGGTTCTGGAAACGCCGGCGCGGGGACTTTATTTCTGGCGCGTGGACATAGTCCGCAATGGTCGCGTGACGGCTCGCGGTCCGCTACGGAGATTCAGCATTGCTCCGCCGCCGGAAGCGCCAAACATGATCTTTCCCGGTCCGAACAT
>CAZGYS010000769.1:0-3073 GCA_964530305.1 uncultured Leptospiraceae bacterium | reverse complement strand
CCCGACAATTTCCCGGACGCTTCCAGCTACGATGAACGTAACCGAAAGAAAGCTCAAAAAACTCTACGATGAGCAACCACTCCGTACAAAACCCACTTACCAAACGACGTAACTTCAATCGCGGTGAGGTCAATGTTCAGCGTACTCTCAACAAAGACTATAAAGCTGGTCGGGAATCGCTCGCCGCTCTCGGCCCTCCGTGGCCTTCGCGACATCCCTCCCATCCAGGTCGGGAACCTCTCCCCTGGCTATAAAGCTGGTACGGGAATCGAACCCGCTTACACGCGTCGAAAGCGCGCTGTCTTACCATCCGACCCACCAGCCGTACTATTGTCATTGTAAACCTTAAGGCGACGACTCAAGTCTACTCTCGAAAATGTCGCCTACTCTGGTTTCCGAAAAACGAAAACCAGACACCCCGAAGAGTACGACTCCCGATACCAATCCAGCAAAGCGGTTCAGGGGTCTGGGGACATTCGCAAGTCCCCAGCGGGGTGGGCTCCAGGGAGGGAGTCGCACTCCCTCCCTGGACACGGGAGCGACGGGGATTGCACCCGCGACCTTTGCCGTGACAGGACACTGCTCTACTACTGAGCTACGCCCCCGTTCTTTATAGTCGCGAAACGAAGTTCGCGAAGGTCCGTACGGGAATCGAACCCGCTTTTCACGCACTGAAAATACGTTGTCTTACCAACCGACCCACGGACCATTCAATACCTTGACGCACGGGCCGCCGAGGAATCGAACCTCGAGCAGAGGATTTGGAGTTCTCCATGTTACCATTACACCAGCGACCCATTCACGCGCGTTTAAAACAAAAAACCCTTCCGATGCCGGAAGGGTTTCAGCCGCGCTCGCGCGAAATCAAGCTTTCGCGGGCATTACCAGACCGTCACCTCCCGGTTCATACGGGTGCGTTCATCGCGCTGTTCGCGCCAATCTCGTTCCATTTGTTCTCGTTGAATGTTCATCTTTCTTGCCTTTCGCGTTAATAGACGAAACAATCGCGCGTTTGCCCTGAGAAAATTCGCGAAAACGAGAAAAAAAATCGCCGGTGCGAAAATCGTGAAATTGAATTGACGCGCCATTCGAAGGCGTCGATACTGAACTCGTCATGATCGTCCGCTCCTGATTCATCCATCGCGGTCCCCGCCCGACTCCGGTCTTTTTCATCAGCTTCCAATGAACGCGTAGCTTATCCCCGGACATAGTCGTGCCCGGCGACCGCCTGACATGTCTCAGGAGGACAAAAATGGCGCGTAAACTTAAAGAGAATCGCAACAAGGCGAAACACTCTTACTTTCTAAAAACCTCGGACGTCCACCAGCTGAGAAGCACGGCGTCGTGTTTATACGAAATCGGCGTAAACCCGCGCAATCGGCGGGCGTTTCTCAACTTATTGAAAGTGGTTCAAGCTCGTTCCACTTTGCTTGCGCCGGAGGAAGGCGTTCTCGTACCGGAATCGGACTATGTGCGGGGAATCGCCAATCTGGCCCTGCGCCATGATCGCTACCTGCGTTCCCCCGATCAGTGGGAGGGCGGCGAAGGCAATAAGAATCGCCTGTTCGCGTCCCTGGCACGCCATCTGCTCACGCGCTACAAACCGCCCGGCTGGTTGAGTTCGGTCTGGCTGACGCGATTGGACGCGCGCGTACTCATGGAGCAGGAAATGTACTGCCTGGCGGGTACGGGACAAAGGCTGCGCGATTTGAATCCGCCCATGCCCCTGACCCGGCGCATGGAGCACTTCCTGCTGGGCGCTCCGGACGATTTCAATTTCAGGGAAGCCCTGCGTTACGCCGAGGCCCTGGCCTTGAACTGTTCCGAGCAAACGGCCCGGGCCTTCGCGGCGGCCAACCCGTGCCCGAAATTCGAGCATGTCGAATTCTGGCGAAGTCTCATGCGTATGTTCGCGGCCAATCCCCGGACATTGCCGGCGGACCAGGTGCGCCCGGTCGTGGACTACCTGCGCCACATGCAGTACACCATGGGGCTGAGCGAAGGCGGCAAGGGAGCGCGCGGGTTCTCCCTGAAGGGGCGCACCGCCGGTTCACTCCTGCGCCTGATCCAGGCCTGGCACATGGAGTTGAACGCCGGCCGGGTCGCGCGAAGTGCCGCGGCGAACGCCGCCCGGCGCGAAGAGGTACTGCGATTGGCGGCGCAAACCTGGAAGAAATCCGGTATTGAGGAATATCGCCTGGCGGAATCACCAGGTTCGTCAGGGGAATGGGTCATCACGGAAATTCTCCAGGGCGCTCGTCTGGCCTGGGAAGGGCGCGTCATGCGCCATTGCGTGGCGTCCTACCAGGCGCGCTGTCGCCAGGGCGAAACCACTATCTGGAGCATGCGCTTCGTCGACGACACGATTGAGAAACCGGCCCTGACGATTCAGGTTCATCCGCGCACGCGTCGTATTCAACAGGCAAGGGGCAAGCACAATCGCATGCCTAACAGCCGGGAATGGACCGTGTTGAACGCCTGGGCACGGCGCGAAGGGCTGCTGCTGGGAAAATCCGTATAAAGAAAAAAGGCTCGGGCTCGACGCCGCTCATTGCAACGCGGCGATGCGGGCCTGGGCCTTGACGCGCGCTTTGGCCATGATGGGCGGCGCGAGACTGAGAAAGCGTCTGAACGCGGTGATGGCCGTTTTCTTTTTACCCAACTTTTCGTAAACGATCCCCAGATTGTAGAAGATCTCGGCCGCGCCTGGATTACGTCGCGCCGCCTGCAGATAGGCTTTTACGGCCCCGGCATGGTCGTCGGTTTTCTGGCGCGCCACGCCCAGGTTGTACCAGGAGCGGGCATTGGACGGATCCAGTTTAGACGCTTTTTGAAAGTAAGGAACGGCCTGCTTGAATTTTTTTTCCTTCATCAAGGCCACGCCGATGTTGTTGACGTAGTCGAATTTTTTAGGATGCAGGGCATGGGCCTTCTTGAAGTGCTCTTTGGCCTTCGCGACGCCCGTCGCGCGACGCAGACTGATCAGCCCCAGGCGGTTTTCCTTTCGCGCCGTGTCGATATCGGCGGCGCTGGGACCGCACTGCACGCAGGCCCCGACGAAGAGAGCCAGGAG
>CAZGYS010000768.1:0-3087 GCA_964530305.1 uncultured Leptospiraceae bacterium | reverse complement strand
CTGCCTCTCTAACGTTCACCCGTTCACCCGTTCACCCGTTCACCCGTTCACCCGTAACCCTTACCCTCATTAAGCATCCAAACTAAACGACCACTGATGCGCTTCTCCATCTATCTCAAGATCCTCATTACGTCCGTGCTGACTTCCGCGGTTATCGTTACTTCGCTGACCGTATACGCGTACCTGGATTCCTATCAGGAGCTGCGAGAGAAATTCGCGCTCACGTTAAAGCACATCGCCATTAACGGCGCGGTCATGATTCCGGGAGAGACCCACGCTGAAATCCGGAAGCAGGGTGATGAGAAAACGCCGGAGTTTCGCCGGGTGCGGGCCGTGCTGGGACGGCTCATGAAGGCCAACTACCTCACCCACGACACCATCTACACGTTTCGCGTCGTCGACGAATCGCGCCTGGCTTTCGCGGTCATGCTGCACGAAAAACCGTTTACGGGAGATCTCTACGTCGTTCCGGCCGTAAATCGCCTGGCCTACCTCACCGCGCGTAGCGGCAAGCCCGCGGGCACGGGGGTTTATACGGACAAGCACGGCCGCTGGGTTTCGGGCGTGGCTCCCATCAAGGACGCGAAGGGCAATGTCACCGGTCTCTTGCAGGTGGACTATCGCGTGGACCGTTTTCTGGATGAACTTAACTCGCGCACGAAGGATCACATCGTCATCGGCGCGCTGGTGATGCTGGTGGGTATTTTCGCCGCCCTGTGGATTGCGTCCGGTATTTCCCATCCCATCAAGAAGCTTACCCGGGCTTCACTGGCCGTGCGGGACGGGAATTACGATCAGCAGGTTTATCGAAACCAATGACGAAATTCATGAGCTGAGCGAAATCTTCAATCAGATGATCGGGTCCATTCGTTTCTCCCGGTCCGAGTTGCGGGATCTCGTCTTGAACCTTGAGGAAAAAGTAGGCGAGCGCACGGCCGATCTTTCCCGCAGCCTGGAGGAGGTGCGGGGTCTCAAGGTGAAGCAGGACTCCGACTATTACCTGGCTTCGCTGCTGGTGGAACCGCTGGCGGCGAACCGCGCCGATAGCAAGCGCTTTCAGGTGGATTTTCTCACGCGCCAGTTGAAGAGTTTTCGCTTCAAGAACTGGGACGCCGAGATCGGCGGCGATATCTGTGTGGCCGACAACATAACCCTGGGATTCGAAACCCACACCTTGTTTCTCAACGGCGACGCCATGGGTAAGTCCCTGCAGGGGTCGGCCGGCGCGCTGGTGCTGGGAGCCGTTTTTCGCGCCATCGCCGCGCGCCACCAGGGAGAAACGCAACGAGCCGGTCATGTAGGCCATGAAGTGTCGGGGCCTCAGGAGTGGTTGCGAGACGCCTTTATTGAAATTCAAAACGTCTTCGCTTCCTTCGAGGGGTTCATGATGATTACCATGATCATGGGGCTCCTGGATGAAAAAAGAGGCATCGTTCACTACATCAATGCCTCTCATCCGCCGCCGGTATTGTATCGCGGGGGGCGCGCTTCCCTTCTCAAGAGCGAAGTCGTCTTTCATCGCCTGGGAGAGCAGGTCGCGCCCGAGGACATCTTCGTGCAGAGTTTGGAATTGCCCAAAGGCGATGTCCTGGTAATGGGTTCGGACGGCCGCGACGACCTGGTCGTGGGTAAGGACGAGTACGGTGAAGCCCTCATGAATGAGGACGAAAACATGTTCGTGGAACTGGTGGAACGATGCGAAACCGATTTGCCTCGTATTCTCGCCGGCCTGCGCGAGACGGGCCGGCTCACCGACGATCTTTCCCTGCTGCGCATCGAAAGTAAGTGACGCGTTCGATCGCAATCGTGATTGTAGCCGTCCTGAAATACTTTACGTCCGCGCCCGCGGGCGGCGCGATGGCTCATGCTCTCCGGTAAGACCATTCTCATTTGCGGCGCCAACGGCAAGTCGGGGCGAGCCGCGGCGGAACTCGTGCTTTCGCTGGGAGCGCGGGTCGTGCTTTCGGACGCGAAGCCCGCGATGGGGGCGCCCCCGGCCGGAGCGCCGGAGATGCTTGAGGACTTTCGCGGTCGTCCGGAGGCGGAATTAATCGATGAAGTCGACCCTCAGATGGTGCTGACGGCGCCGGGCGTGCCTTTGTCCGGAGAGGTCTTTGAGCGGGCGCGAAACAAAAACATTCCCATTCACGGCGAAAGCGATTTCGCCGCGGGTATTCTCGCGGGTAAGGAACGGCCGCCTTTTCTCATCGGGATTACCGGCACGGACGGGAAGTCCACGACCACCGCGCTGCTGGCCCATCTAATTTCCAATGCAACGCGACTTACAGCGGTGCCCTGCGGAAATTACGGTCTGCCTCTTTCCACCCTGGCTTTGAACTGGGAACGGGAAAGCGCGGACGTGCTGGTCGTGGAATGTTCCAGCTTTCAATTGGAGCCTACCCGTGATTTTCATCCGGCCATCGCCATGGTCCTGAATCTGGCGCGGGATCATCTGGATCGTTACCCCGATATGTCGGCCTACCTGCGGGCCAAGCTGCGCATCGCCGAGAACCAGACGCCGGACGATTTGTTTCTGGCGCCCGATTCGATTTTGAGCGCCATGCATCGCCTGCCGGAGATGGTCAGCTTGAAGCCGCGCGTACGCGTACCCGATCCCGCCGAGGCGGAGGGCGGGGCGATTTCGTTTCGCGGCGAACCCCTCGACCTGGCCGACTTTCCTCCCGCGGGCCTGCACAATCGCCTCAATCTGCTCTTCGCGCTGACGGCGCTGGAGGATTTACTGGAGCGTCGCTCGGGGGCCGGCGCGGGAGAACCGGAAGACGCCGCCAATACCGACGCCTACCTGGGGCGCGACGCGCTCACGAACGCCCTGCGAACCTTTCACGGGCTGCCTCATCGCCTGGAGCACGTGGCTCGGCTGGACGGCATCGAATACGTGAACGACAGCAAGGCCACCACGGTCCAGGCCATGCTGACGGCCATCAAGGCCTATCGGACGGACTCGGATTGTCGCGTGTACTTGTTGTGCGGCGGTCGGGATAAGGACGACGATTTTTCCATCTTGCCCTTCGTGGACAATTCCATTCGGTTACTGCCCTTCGGAGAGGCGGGCCCCAAATTCGCCCG
>CAZGYS010000767.1:0-3091 GCA_964530305.1 uncultured Leptospiraceae bacterium | reverse complement strand
CCGCGGCGCTTGCGCCCGTTGCTCGAAGAGCCTGGCCGTTGGAACGGCGATGAGCAATAATATCATTGATGCGTCCGTCCTTGAGGCGCACCTCCCGGTCCGCCATGGCCGCCAACTCCGGATTGTGCGTTACCAGAATCAGAGTGCAGGTGCGATTCAGCTCTTGCAGGATGTCCATGATCATCTGACCATTGGATGAATCCAGATTCCCCGTGGGCTCATCGGCGAAGAGAATGGACGGGCGCGTGATGGAAGCACGGGCAATGGCGATGCGTTGCATCTCCCCGCCGGACAATTGCGTGGGGAAGTGATTGGCTCGGTCCGCCAATCCCACTCGCGTCAGCGTTTCCATGGCCCGATCCGCGACCTCGAAATCCCCGAGGATTTCCGCCGGCACCCGGACGTTTTCCAGCGCGGTCAAAGTCTGGATTAATTGGAAACTCTGAAAAACGAAACCCATCTCCCGACCGCGAACGCGAGAGAGTTCGTCTTCGCTCAAGCCGGTGAGTTCCGTGCCGTTGAGTACGATGCTGCCCCTGGTCGGACGATCCAGGCCCGCCATGAGTCCGAGAAAAGTAGATTTCCCGCTGCCCGAGGGGCCGGTGATGGCGACGAATTCACCGTCGGAAATTTCCAGGTTTATGTCGTTGAGAACGGTAAGAGTTCGTTCGCCGCTCGTGAAGTCGCGGCCGAGATTCGTGATTGTGAGCATTGCTTCCCCGTAATATCGAAAATGATATATTAGAGAAGGGGGCCCCCGGCGCACAGCATTTATTGGCCGAGGGGCGCCCGACCGCGGGGAATTCGGCGCGATTCCGCGATCGTTTACAGAAATTTACAAATCGGCTCGGTCCATCGCCCGGGGCGATATGATTCTACCAATCGCCCGAGGAACCGCCGCCCCCGAAACTTCCCCCCCCGCTATCGAAGCCGCCTCCGGTGGACGTGAACGATGACGTGGTCGTCGAATTGAACGAATTTAAGAGCATGCTCTGATTTACCGCGTCGGCGGTGCGATTCTTTCCGCTTTTGCCGGAGGAGGTCGCCGAGTTAATCAGGGTCAACATCACCAGTACAATGGCGCCGATGACGACCAGAGCCGCGAATGCACTTCCGCCGCCGGAACTTGAGGTGGTCGTCTCACGCGCGGGCGGCTGGTACACGGGCGGCGCTATGGGGAAATGTTCCTTCGTGACCGATTTCCCGGGAGTCGTCACGACGTTTTGTATTTCTCGCAGGCCCTGGTCGATGCCCGTGTAAAAACCGCCTCGCTTGAAGAACGGTGTGATGTTTTCCCGAATGATTCGCGCCGCCCGGGCGTCGGTCAAGCGCCCCTCCAGACCCTTGCCGACTTCGATGCGCAACTTGCGGTCCTTTTTGGCCACGAGAAGAAGAACGCCGTCATTGCGAGACGCGCTCCCCAGGCCCCAGCGATTTGCCGTGCGCAGGGAATACGATTCAATGGCTTCCCCATTGGTGGATTTGATCATGAGTAACGCGATTTCCGGTCCCGCGCTTCGGTGAAATAATCGCAGTTGATCGTTGAGCGCGGCGATTTCGCCTTTGGAGAGCGTCGACGTGAGGTCGGTGACGTACGATTTTCTCGGAACAACCGCCTGCGCGGACGCGGTGCTCGCGCCCAGGGAAATCAGGAGCAGCCCCGATAGAAAGAATGTTAAAAGTTTGCCTGCCTTCAGTGAATTAATTTGCATATACTATTTAGACGTAATTAGTATATGTTTTGTTCATTTGGGGCGATTCGGCTACCAATCACCGGAGGCGCCGTCGCCGTTGAACCCGCTACCGCTTGACGCGCCGTGTCCACCGCCTGAAGAGATGGAGCCTGATGATATGGAATTGGCGCCATGATGGGCGATCAAAAAGTTCTCCGCGTTGTCGGTGGAGGAGGCTCGTCCCGGCTTGCCCGGGCAAGTTGGCGGGCAACACCACAATCGAGAAAGCGGTCGCAAAGAAGAACCTCGCCCATCCGTATAATCGCGCCGCCATGCCCATTGCGTTCTTTATGTGGTCCTGGTGCTAGAGCCCGCGCATGGATTGCGTAATGGCCGCGAAGTTCTTGCGGGTGATCCAGACGCTGCTTACGATGCGGTCCTTACCTTCGGAGTCCTGAAACTTGATGGAGCCGTCCTTGAGTTCGAGATTACGCATGCTGTCCAGGGGAATCTCCTCGATGGTTCCGCTGATGCCGCCGAAGAGCCCTCGCACGAACAAGAACAGCGTGCGGCCTTCCCGGTCGAAGCCGACGACGTATTGCTTGTTGATGGAATAAACCAGCGCCCAGGGAATGCAAAGCATGATCAACAGCGCGAAGATCATGATCGAGAAACCATTGGCGAAGGCCAGGTGCTCGAACTTTCCCGTGTTCTGGTAGTGCTCTTGAATCTTTTCCTTCCACTTGGTGGTGAACTTATCTTGCATTCTTAGAGTCCTTTTTCGTTTTCAAAGTGATGCGTTCAGGTGCCCGGCGCTTCCACGTGAAATAGTCGACTAAATTCCGCGCGAGCTTCCTCAAGAGCGCGCGAGAATTCGTCGGGAAGTTCGGATGTGTCCATCCCCGCCAGGCGCTTCAACATGATGCCGGAGCGATTTTCGTTTTGCAGGGCCAGATAGATTTCGGCCAGGAGCAGGAGGTTCCGGGCGTGTTCCGGTTCGCGAATTGAGGCTCTTTCGCCGAAGTCCGCGGCCGTTTCCAGATCTCCCAGGCGAAAGGCATACAACGCGCCTCTGTGAATCAAGCCGGTGTCCGCCGGGTTTATGTCCACGTACGCGAATACCAGGTCGGCGGCTTCGCCGTCGCGGCCCAGCCCTCCCAGCGCGTCCACGGTCATCAGCACCATGCGACTATAGCGCGCGTCCAGTTCTTCGCCGAAACACTGGCCCACATGCAGCACGGCGTTCAAGGGCGCTCGCAGATGTTCGATCAGGGCTTCATGTTCCCCGGCCGCTTCCAGTTCTCCCGCGCGTTTCAAGAGCACGTCCGCGTCATCCTGACCCAGGCCCGTCGGGGGCTCCGGATAGCGATTCATGTAGGAAACGCTGATCAGGGAGAAGTCGTCCATGAAAGAGTGTA
>CAZGYS010000766.1:0-3096 GCA_964530305.1 uncultured Leptospiraceae bacterium | reverse complement strand
CCCTTGACCGGTTGACCATGGGCCTGGAGCTCCGCGATTTGTTTTTGCGATTCTCCAGGGACCTCTATATCCTTGATGAATCCCATGAAGTACTCGACGAAATGTATCCACCGTACTAAAATTTTTAAGGCGACGTTTCACGCGCCTGGTTCAGAATGTATCATGGAAACGGGCGCGGCGTTACGCGACTTCAATCGAGACGGCTTCGTCCTGTTGCGCGATTTCTTTTCCTCCGCGGAGCTGGAGCCCATTGCTTCGCTGGTGCACGACATCGATGCTCGTTGGCGCGAGCGAAACCCGGATCCGGATCTCATCAACAGCTCCTATCTTACGGGAAGCGAATTGTGTCCGAGGGAGGACGAGCGGCGGCGCTTCTTCGAGTTTATTTCTCGCGATGATCTCACGTCCCTGGCCGAGCAGCTTCTCGGCGGGGCGCCCTATTTTCTCAATACGCAATTGTTCTTCGACCCCGTGAACCCCGAAAAAAAGAACTACTGGCACCGCGATACCCAGTATCTGGGTTTGTCGGAAGAAGAACAAAAGCAAGTCATTCACGAAGCGGGCGTCCTGCATTTTCGCGTGGCCCTGCGGCCGGACCCGGGTCTGGAGTTCATCGCCGGTTCCCACGCGCGCTGGGACACGGAGACGGAGCGCGATGTTCGCCTGGAACTGAACGGGCGCGAAAACTGGAACGACCTGGAACATGCCGTGCGCGTGCCCCACGCCCAGGGCGATTTGCTGGTATTCTCCGCGCACATCATTCATCGCGGCGTATACGGCGGCGATCGGCGTTCATTGGATATTCTTTACACGGATTTTCCGGAAAAAGAAAGCATGGTTCGGAAGTTCGAGCATTTCCCCGCGGCTAAACTTAAGCGCGATTTGCTTCATGCGCGTATCTTCGAATTCGTCCCCGGCGCGTGATTTGTTTGAAGTTGAAATGCGATTTTTGGGCCGCGCGTGCTCGTCTGCGTGGAACAATAGTTCTTTTAGCCGGGCGGGCGAGGCAGGTAAAAGCAAAACTCCGAGCCTTTCCCGATATGGGAACTCACGGTGAGTCGCCCGTCCATCATGAGCGCCAGGCGATTGGATATGGCCAGGCCCAGGCCCGTCCCCTGGTGGCTGCGGGCGATTGAGTCGTCCACCTGCGTGAACGGATCAAAGATACGCTCCAGGTGTTCCGCGTCGATGCCGATGCCGTTGTCGCGAATGCAGACGACGTGCATGCCGTCTTCGGTTCGCAACTCCGCCTCGACGACGCCGCGATCATCCTCCACGAATTTCACGGCATTGGAAAGCAAGTTAAGGATGATTTGTCGGACGCGGCGTTCATCGCCCCGGGCGTGTCCCGGCGATGTCGCGGACGGGTCGAAAACGATGTGCGCGCGACGAGCCGCCGCCAGCGGGCGAATGCTCTCCACTACGTCGTTTAGAATATCCGCGAGCACCAGTTCCCGGGTTTCAATGGCGAAAGTTCCGGACTCGATTTTTGAAAGATCCAGTATGTCGTTGATCAGACCCAGCAAATGACGGCCGTTGCGCTCGATGCGCTGAAACTTGTCCCGGGCGGGTTCCGGTATTTTGCCGCCCTTGCTCTTGGCGCCCAGCGTCGAAAACCCGATGATGGAATTAAGAGGCGTGCGAAGCTCATGGGACATGTTGGCCAGAAAGCGGCTCTTCATTTCGCTCGCCCGCTCCAATTCCTCGTTCAATTCGCGCAGGTGCTCCGACTTTGCTTCCAGCTCATGGGTCCGTTCCTGGATTTTCGCCTCCAGGATTTCGTTATGGGATTCCACTTCTCTGCGGGCGGTCTCCAGGGAGTCCCGCTGATCCTGAATGGTTTCATGGAGTATCAAAAGGCCGCTGAGGATTTCGGCCATGCCGTCGTCCTCGGTTTCCATGACGGTCTCGTCCGTGATGGCGCAATGGCCCTTGGCGATGTCCAGGATATGCTGAATTATGGCATCCGCGGCTTCACTGTTCGGAGAGTTTTTGTCTGGCGGCATCCAGCGCTTCCTCCCGAGTTCGAAAAATTTCATATCGATCGTGATCAAGTAATGAGGTGAACACGAAGCGAACCGCCATGGTTAACAGGCGATTGCGACCGGTAAAGGCAATGGCGAAGGACGGTTTCACCACCGAATACATGTTCTTCAGGTGTCGTCGAGCCTCCGCGTTCGGTCTCCGGGCGCGCGAAAGGTCGACCACGAGAATGTAGTGCTTCCTGTCTCCCAGCAGTTCTTGAATCGCGTCGCGCATAACACGGATACTGAACTCGCTGAAATGGGGCGTTTCATATAAATAAAAGATGCCCGTTTCGATTTCATACACGCAATCCTTCAAGTCCGCGATATCGGCTTCCGTGGCCTCGGACTCCAGGTATGGTATATCTTTTATGTCGTCCCTGCTCATGAATATATTTCCTTACCGAAATCTAGAAGAGCTCCTGTTGTACCGGTTCCGGCGGTACGGGTCGGGGCACCGGGATTTCCGAACCGCAGACTGCATTGATGCGCGTCACCAGGTGTTCCGCCAATTCAATAATCAAATGTTCCGTGGGTTGATGAATGAAGAAGTATATCGTCCGCAGGCCTCGCGCATACCAATTTTTTATGCGTTCGGCCCAATCATCCAGGCGCGTGAAATCGCTCGGGTCATGGCGATTGCCCAGGAAGCGAATCATGGCGGCCGAACTGGTGGGCCGCTGGTGAACCGCGTCGCGGCGACCGGCCGTATCCGTGATGATGGAAATCGCCCCGTGGCTTTCCAGCAAGTCGAAGAGATGCTTTTGCGCGCGTTTGTTTGAGAACCAGTCCAGGTTGCGAACTTCAATGGCGATGCGCATGCCCGCGTCTTTCGCGGAAGTAAAATCGCCTAAAAATTTTTCCAGGAACTTGATTTGCGGGGGGCCGAAGCTCGGCGGCAGCAACAGAAACAGGGGCCCCAGGTTTTCGCCGAAGGCGCTCACCGCTTCGGTAAAGCGTTGCATGTCGTCGGTCACATTTCGCAACTGCGTTTCGTGGCTGATGAGACCGGGCACTCTCGGGCTGAAGCGAAACTCCGGGGATACGGCTTCCTTCCCCTTCTTTATATGTT
>CAZGYS010000765.1:0-3113 GCA_964530305.1 uncultured Leptospiraceae bacterium | reverse complement strand
ACGCTAACCGACATGCCCGGCATGTCCGTAAACGTGGTACCTACCGTATTAAAGTTCTGGGAGGCGATTCCGCTGGATTGGCTCAGGGGCAGGGGGGTGGTCAGGCGATCCTGGGCGTTGGTAAGTTCACTTCTTAACAGGGTGAAGTTCTCATTGATTTTCGCCGCCGAGACGACCTGGCCCGAAGTGAACGTGGAGTAGGTCTGGGCCAGCAAGGCCGTCAGTCCCATTACCAGTATGAGCCCCAGGCCGAAGCCGGCGCCCGCGCGTACATATGCGAGGAAACTCCGCATGCCGAATCTTCGCACGAAAAAAGGGCGGCGTCCATCATAAATCGGAGCGTGATTCGCGGGCGCGTGAACAGTATACAGGCTTGCTTAAAAAAATGGGCGCCCGTCATTTCTTCGGGGCGCCCCAGATCAGTTGGTGTCAAGGTACTACTATGAGGACCAATCAGCTTTCGGAGGTTTCCGGTTTATTCGGGTTCGGTGCGATTGATTCCGAACGTTCATACCAGTTTACATTGCGTGTCAGATACATGACTACGCCCAGTATGATGAACAGACCGATGGAACCCATCAACAGGGAGTAGGCTTCCAGCTCCAGGATGACGTAGAGAAACGAGTAGAGGCCCAGCAAAAGCCCGGCCATTCCCGCGGCGCGGTTACGGGTCCCCAGCACGCTCACGCTGTAGGTTGTAATCATGCCGGTGACGCCCGCGGTGGCCAACAGATAGGCCCAGGTAAAACCGATGTGCTCGGCGATGGACAAAAGCAGCAGGTAGAAAACACACAGCGCGAAACCCACGAAGAGGTATTGCAGGGGGTGTACGCGAACGGTTTGAAAAACCTCGAAGACGAAGAACGCCAGAAAGGTCAGGCCGATAAACAGAATCGAATACTTCAAGGAGCGCTCGATTTTGTGATAGAGGTCCACCGGCATGAAGAGATTCACGCCGAAGGCCGGACCGTCGGTCGTACCCGGAGACGCGCTGCGCCAACCCATGATGGCCGCCGGATCGCCGCCGCCCAGTCCGCCGCTCCAGACGGCCTTGAATCCCTTCTTGTCGACGCTGCGCTTGATGGGCAGGGAGCCGCCCGAAAAATTAGGGTCGGGCCAATTGCTGTTCAGCTCCACTTGCAGCGATTTCGCCGTGGGCAGAAAATCAAGGCGCTTGATACCCGCGAAACTTAGTTTCATGGAAAAGGAGTGCTTTCCCCGGGCGATGCCTTTGGGCAGCCGGGCTTGCAGTACGTCCATGCCTTCGTATTTGCCTATTGAAAAATAGACGGGCTTACCGGCGAAGACGCCCCTGGTTACGCGGGCGCGACGGGCTCCGTCCAGGCGAAACATCAGCCGCGCGGCGCCGGTGGGTTTCGCGGTCAGGTTCATTTCGCCCGTAAGATCCAGTTCGGTGGTGTAGAACGGTATTTTGAAAATACCGCGATTTCTTTGCTGGGCGTCCAGGGCGCCCTTGATGAGAACGCGTTCGGCCGGAATAATTTTCCAGCCGTTGCGGACGATGGGCGCTCCCAGCAAGCGCGGTTTCCCCCATATGGCGGCGGACTTGTCCAGGACTTGATCGCGGCGTTCGCGGCGCTCCTTGGCCATGTGAAAAATAGTAAAGGTCGGTATCAAAAGCGCCAGGCTCAATAGAGAGATCACCAGCAACTTCGGGGTCAGTTTGTTCATGTACTTTCTCCTCAATCCCTTGATTCGAGTTAAATCTCGGATCTCGAGGTGAAAGGCTTATGAAGTGAATGTGAAGTGCCGGAAAAAAACAGCGCGCTAAATGCGGTCCTGGTAATCCAGCAGCTCACTCAAGAGGCGCAGGACCCTGGCCCGGGCGATTTTACGCGTCCTGGGATCGGCGGAAAAAGTACAGCGGATCTTCCACAGGTGATCGCGCGAAGCGGTGATCATGAGATGGGATTCCCGAACGCCGGCGTTGCTGCCGTAGCGAATCAAATAGACGGCGCGGAGGAGCTTTCGATCGGCCTGGCCGGGCAAGCGAACTATGTCCTGGTGAATACGCCGTGCCGCTGAATACGTGCCTCTTTCCAGGGCGGCCTGAATGGCCTCTTGAGAACTGATGAAGGAGCGCCGGACGACCGCGGACGTATGGCCTTCCGGAATACGCGTCAGGCCGCGATTGTAAATGTAGAAGGAAGCGACCATCGCGGGACCGCCGCCGTAGTAGGGCACCGAAAACCCCAGGCGTTTATCTCGAAACTCGGTGGCCTTGCCGCGCCGAAAACCGGCGATCTCAGATGGAAAGAAGAAATCGCCGTAGCGCACAACCGCCGGCACCGGTTTGTTCGCGGTCTTTCCCGCGGAGGAACCGCCTCGATTCCAGGCATCGCCGCCGCTTCCACCGGACGTGTTTCCGCCGCTCGAGCCGCCGGCCGCCGCCGGTCGGGGCGCCGAACTCGCGCAGGCACCGCCCACGATAACGGCAAGAATTAGGACCAGGCTCCCATAAACGATCCGGCCTGGGATATGATGCAAAAAGCGACCCATGATCAATTGGAGCGCATAGCCGGGCACCGGTCAAGTCGGGAAAATTAAGTTAGAATTGCATGAGAAATGTAAATTCAGCGTTTGGAAGTCGTTAAGTTTTCGTCTACTGACTGGTTGGCCGGAAACGGCCCTCGACAATGCCCGGTCACTGACAAACTAAAGCGAGTGCACCCGGAAACATGCCCTGGACCTTCTCCGACCCCAAGAGGAGGGACTGTATGAGAATCACGGCACTGGGTGTTAATTCGGCTTTCGCGGTCGGAAAACACAATCAAGTAATCACTGAGGCGGATGCCCGACATCTGCTGGGTCTGACCATCGCCGAAGTAAAGAAAAAAGGCGCGGCGGCGGACATCAATGCATTGCTGGCGGAATTGGAAAATCGCAAGCAACGCGTCTATTTCCCCAAATGGCAGTCGAATTTTCTGATCGAATTCGACGCGCCCGGCAAGGTTAACCAGGACGTCTTTCGCCTGGTGGTGGATTGCGGCGGCGATATTCGCCACGCACTGGCGGCGGAGGGGCTGGGCATGGGCGATATCGACGCCTGGTATATCTCGCACCCGCACAATGATCACATCGGCGGTATCGAG
>CAZGYS010000764.1:0-3114 GCA_964530305.1 uncultured Leptospiraceae bacterium | reverse complement strand
ATTATGCTTTCCAGGACGGTGAGGCGGGGTTCAATGTCTGTCCCGTTATGCGTATCCTTTCAACGAACTTCACCGGCCCGGCCGTGAGCAGATTTCCATGAGCTTCAGGGAGCTTCAGGCCTGATCGGGCATGTTTTCCATCAGGGCGGCGGCTCGCATTTTGCAGATCATATCTTCCTGGGCATGACCGGGATTCAAGGGAGTATCCGCCAACCAGTGCAATTGCTCCCGAGCTTCTTCAATCGCGCTGATATCGCAATAGTATTCCGCCAGATGCAGGCGATTGGGAAAAAAGTCAGGCGCCAGTTCCACACAACGCTCCAGGTGAAAACGCGCCCGGGTTAAATCGCCGATGCTCATGGGAAAGCCGGGAGCGCGATGAAACAGTATGCCCAGCACGCGATGAGGCCCCCCGAAGAAAAAGCGTTCATTGGAACCCAGCACGATCTCCAGCGACTCGCGAATCGTATCGATGTAGGACAGAATCGATATTGACCCGCGCTCGATCCCCAGGTAACCCAGGTTGGTACCATACCAGTAATGAGCATAGAAGGCTCGGGGATTGAGCTGGATGGCTTCCAGCGCGCTTTCCATCCCCGCCTCGAAGTAAGGTTCCTTTTCCCCCAGGCGAGCGAAGAGCCCCTTGTAGAAATAGACGTGGGCGATTTTACCGCGAACGCGATCAATGCGAGGATGCTCTAATTTGAGATCCCCGAGTAAGTCGAGCGCCTGGTCCAGGCTGCCGGCGGTTTCCCGCGCCTCGATCAGTTCGTTAATTTCCCGAAACATGCTCGAAACGTGGATGAGGCGCGGTTGCCGGGGCCGTCAGTAACTTGCCACGGCGGTGCCGGGCTTGATGACCTGAAATTGATCCTTGTTGTCGATCAACTTGGTGCATTCCTCTTCCGAAATGTCATAACCCCGGTGGGAAAACCATTCGGTGAGTTTGGCTGAATCCATGCTTTCCAGGTTGGATATTAATTCGCTGACGAGCGTTTTGTTTTCCGATTTCAACGCGCTATCAATGAAATCCACGAATGTTCCCTTCTGTTCCATAGTATGACCTGCCTCCGTGATATTTGAATGGACGCAGGCTGCTTAGCTCTTAAAAGAGAGTCAAGAACGAATTATCTCGCCTTTCGCTCCCCATGCAAACTCAAGCCGTCCAACAGCTCAATATTCTGACTCTGGAAGTCACGACCGCGTGTGATCTGGCCTGCACCAATTGTTTCGCCCTGGCGGACCTGCCTCATAAATCAGGGATGCGTCTCGAAGACGCGCGGGCCGTCACGCGGGAAGGTCGAGAGCTGGGTTTTCGGGTTCTACACCTGACCGGCGGCGAACCTACCCTCTGGCGTCACTGGTTGGATCTGCTTGAATACGGTCTGTCCCTGGGTTATGAACACGTAAAGTTCAATACCCACGGCGGGACGCTCACGCCGGAAACCTGTGAACGTTTGCGTGCCTTCGGCGATAAGCTTTCGCTCAGCATCAGCTTGAACGGCCGGGCGGAAATACACGAGCGCGTACGCGGCGCCGGCTCCCATGCTCGCGCACATCGGGGAATACGAACCGCCCTGGACCACGACCTGGCCGTCGAAGTCTTTACGACCGTCGGGCAAGAGCTCTTGCCGGGCCTGACCGGTTTCGCGGAAGAACTCTTTACGGAATATCCCGCTCTCTTTCGGTTGGTGTTGATCCAGAATCACCGGGTTTCCAATGACTATTATCAGTTCAAGGAAGACCTGCTGGGACCGGAGGATTTCATACGGCTCGTGGAAAACGCCGCGTTGTTGTCGCTGGCCGGTTATCCGATTCATTTCCTGGACAACGCCCTGGCCAATGTCGTCGCGGCGCGAAAGTCCATGCCCTTTCTGCCGCGTTCGCCGGATATTAGACGTTTCGACCATCTAACCGTGCTGGCCAATAAGGAAATGACGCCCTATCACTCCTGTCGCGAATCCTTTGGTACGTATGAAACGGGTCGCATGAAAGCGGTGGTCGGCTCCTCCGAGCACGAAAATCGAGTAGCACCGGAAGAGCGGCTTTGCGGCGATTGCCCCTATTACTCCGGCTGCCGTTCAAACGGCATGAATCGCCCCAGCGACACGACCCTGGATTACGAGGAAGAGCTCTACTGTCGGAGAGTAAATCGCCTGCTGGACGCGTCCGAAGCATGAGCCCTCCGTCCGAACAAGAACATCTCTTGTTTCAGGACGGTGTCCTGAATCGAATCGTACTGTTCCAATTAACGCTGCGTTGCCCATTACGATGCGCGCACTGCTCGGTGGAATCGGGGCCGGAACGAACCGAGGATCTCAACCTCTCTCGGGCACTGGAAGTAATCGAAGAACTTGGTGAGCATCCACAGACCGGCGCCGTAGTATTCACCGGCGGCGAACCCTTTCTGGATCAACGGCGTCTGAAACGCCTGCTGGAGGCCGCCGATGATTGCGGTCTTAAGACCGGCATCGTCACCTCCTGTGTCTGGGCTCCGGATATGGAACGAGCGGAACGACGACTGGCCGACCTGCCCGTCCTTACTCGAATGCGAATCAGCCTGGATCGCCATCATCTACCCTTCGTGCCCATGAGTAGTCTCATCAACGCGGCGCGAGCGGCTCTGGCGCGCGGCAGCGAAGTGGAGTTGTTCACGACCCTTGATGACGAAAACGATACCATCCTGGATGAGTTTCGCGCGGCCGCCGGCGATGAACTGATGGACCGTATGCTGCACAAGACCCATTTCCTGCATCGGGTCGGCCGAGCCGTCCATGAATTGGAGGAACCCGCGGCGACGGGTACACCGTTAAAAGAACTGCGCGGGACGGGATGCCCCAGTGCTTCTTCGCCGATTGTCCTGCAGGACGGAAGCGTTTTCGCATGTTGCGGGGACGCCATCCAGGATACAACCGCCTGGTCGCCGCTCAGGCTCGGTCATATCAGCGACGAAACCCTGCGCGAAGTTCTGAATCGCTCCGAACACAATCGATTGGTCCAGGCCCTGCGCCTGGTGGGGCCCGAAACCCTGGCACGGGAGCTCGCGAAGGATACGGGTGCCCTGGACTCGGAACTACGCGTGGATGCCTGCAATCCCTGCGCCAGTTGTCGGAT
>CAZGYS010000763.1:0-3119 GCA_964530305.1 uncultured Leptospiraceae bacterium | reverse complement strand
CACGAGGGGAGGGGACATAGGGGTCCTTGCCGTCCGAGGCCAGAGGAGCGTCCAGCTCCGCCGCGGTAGGTTCGGCGATTGCTTTTTTCTTTCTTGTTTTTTTGTTCAAAACGCCCCTCCTGAAGAATCTTCGCTAATTCCCCGCACGGGTGTGGATGCCCGGACCGCTTCAGCGGCGTTTTCAGGCGATTCACATGAAACTACTTCTGTACATGCTTGGATCAAGAGTATCGGCAGGGGCGTCAAATCATTTTAAATTCGTTAGGGCCGGGGATTTACCGAGCAAACGACCCGAAATGAGCTCAAATACGCCCGCTGCGACGCGTCCGTCAAAAAAGTATTGCCTGATAATCAAAGGCGATTTAACAAGAGTCAATGGCTGAAACCGAATCGCAAACTCACGCTCCCTGGCAGAGGGAATTTTTCAAGAACATCGAAGGCTTCGTCGAGCTGGGAGTGCCCGAGGAAAAAGCGAAGGAAGTACTTACTAAATTTCTAAAACTTTCCGGCTCCACGCCCATGCCGAAGGTTATCGACAGCTTTCGCGATGAGAGCAAGCTCGAGGAAGTCGGCGTCTTTACTCAATTCAATCAGGATATCCGGGACTTCATGATGGAGTTCTTCGAGCCCCTCCTGGACGAATTCGTCGTCGAGGGCAAGGAGAACCTGGAGCAGATTATTCCGCTGCTGGGCAAGTATCCCATGACCATGGTGGCCAATCACTTGAGCCACTTCGACGCGGCGGCCATGTTCTGTATTCTATACCGCGAAGGCGGCGATGCGCGCCGGCTGGCGGAAAGCATGGTGTTCATCGCCGGACGATTGGTATTCGAACCGGACTTCACGCGTCTGGGTCTGTACATGATCAACTCGTTGCTGGTTTGTTCCAAGCGAGATATGACGAACAATCCGGCGCAAGCGGACTTGATGACGCGGATCAACATGCGCTCGTTCCGTCAATCGCAACAGCTCCAGAAAGAGGGTCACATCATTACCATCTTCCCGAAGCCGCACCGGCAAGCTGGTCAACTTCGTCGACACCGTGTATCACTACGTGGCCAATAAAGTGATCCTGCCCCTTTCGCTTGAGGGCACGGAGGAAATTCTTCCCACGTCATCGTTTATTTTCAACAAGGCCGTCGGTAAGATGGTGATCGGTAAGCCGGTCCTGGTCGGCAAGTTGCCCAAAAAGCAAATGGATACGCTGCCCAAGGACGTGCAACGTGTTGAAATGCCGAAAGAAGGGGACAAGAAGCGTTTTATCATCGATACGCTCGCGTTGCTGATTGGTTCCAATCTGCATCGCCATCGGCACGGAACGTATCGCAATCTATATCTGGCGGAAACCAGCAACGCCCGCACGAACATTCTGATTCAGCCGCCGGAACAGCCGGTGGAAAAAGTGGTCGTGATTGGCCATTCGCGCTACGGCACCGCCGCGGCCACGATGCTGGCCAATAAGAAAGTCGCCATCAAGATCTTCATCGACGACGCGGAGAAAGCGCAGGCCTTCAATGAAAAGGCCATGGACCTGGATCACTATCCGTTATATAAGCTTCCGCCCAATATTCAGTTCACGGCCAACCCCGGGGAAATCGAGAACGGCACCTTGTTTATTCAGGCGGCGCGTCCCTGGGAGTTGGACCGGTACTATGGGCAACTGAAGCTACTCCTGGATAGGACTAACGGCCCCATCGTTAATATTACCAAGGGTTTTACCGGTTCGAAAGCGGGCTTGATTCTGGACGACCTGGAACAGGATTACGGAATCGATCCTTCGCGCCTGGCGGTACTTGCCGGAGCGAACTATCCCGATCAGGTGATGGAGCGCAAGCTCAGCGGTTACGAAATCGCCGCGAATAATCCGGACATGGTCAATCACCTGGCCATGCTCTTCAGTACGGGTTACATCTTCACGCGCCCGGCCATCAACCCGACGGACGTTCGCGGCGTGCAATTGGGCGGGGCCTTGAAAAATATCTATGCCCTGGGTGTCGGGTTGCTGGACGGATTCTATGAAAAGAACCTGGGCGGCAATAGCGATAACTCGCTGTTTCACGTGTCTAATCGTATCTTCGCGGAGATGACCAAGCTGGGTGCCGCGCTGGGTGGTCAGGAGTCCACTTTCGACGGACTATCCGGCATGACGGATTTAATGCTCAGTTGTTTCGGGCAGGATGCGCGGGATCGCCAACTGGGTCATGATTTCGTCTACGGTATCGTGGGCGAAGAGCGCAAATCGCCGGGTCTGTTCGGTATCAAGTCGTTGCCCCAGCTCGTGCAACTGGAGCCGGGAACGTATCCGGTCGCTTATGCCATTCACGCCACAATCGTTCAGGCGGGTAACCTGGAAAAAATTCTCGACCAGGTTATTTATCATCTTCGCAGATATTGATGCGTGCCGTACGCACTGAGACAGATTAGAAAAGAAACAAAGGATTAACCATGGCCGATAAGACTTCAAAAGTAGCCGAAAACGTAGACGGCGCCTACTATGTGGACACCACCTGCGTTCCCTGCAACCTCTGTATCGACGAGGCGCCCGGGCTGATGAAACTCAGTGAGGATGAAACCTACGCGTACTTCTTCAAGCAGCCCGGTTCGCCCGCCGAGGAGGAGCAGGCGAAAGCCGCTCTGGACATCTGCCCCACCGAGGCCATCGGCGACGACGGGTGATTATTGAATCACCCGCTCGACGAGCAGATTACACTTCTTAACTTTCTCCTTGCCGCTCTCCCAGGATTGAACGAGCCCCTCAAGTCGCACGGGGCGATTGATGTCGATGATGGCGCCCTGCGTACTGCGAATCTTCAGCATGCTCGGGTTGTATCGGCGCGGTAATCTTTCCATGTAGTTGGCCCCGGTACCCAGGCTGAACTTGGGCGAGGCTTCGCCGCCGGCGCCGCTTAGTTTCAAGGTACATCCGCCGCGACAGTACAGGGAGGAAGGCAGGCTTAAGGTGCCTTTCACGGCAATATAGGCATCATCGTACTTGCCCGAGCAGTAATCGCCGGGGGAGACCAGGGTCGCCTTCGGGGTCTTTTCCTTGTACGTGCTCTTTTCGATTAGATCGACCTTAATGAAGCAAGTCGGCTTTCGGCTCTTGTCGTAGTCCGAAT
>CAZGYS010000762.1:1171-3127 GCA_964530305.1 uncultured Leptospiraceae bacterium | reverse complement strand
AGCTTTCGCGCATGCCGTCGGCGCGGCCCGTTCGAACCGTCAGGCCGGTGCACACTATGCACAGCGCCGTGAGCGCGAATTTCAATCGTCCCATACTCATTGTTACCCCCGTCCATAATCTCTACGGAACCGGAGGGCGGGGGTCTCAAAATAAAAAGGGCCGGACCCTGAGGCCCGACCCGCGGCGAGAACGAAAGTATCTTACCTTAACTTCCGTCGTTCGTCTTGTTCGCGCCCAGCACCCCGGCCAGGTCGATATTGTTGGCCTTGAGAGTCGTCGCCACTTCCTGAATGACGCGGCTGATGGGCGAAACACCATTACCCGAGCCGTCCATGATGGAGTAGTTGTCGATCTTCAAGGCGCCGGCGGTTTTCGGAATGGCGCGAATCATTTCCAGCGCCCGAGCGTCGTCGCTGAAGGTTTGCTCCACGGCGCGTCGCATGCGGTCCACGTCGATGTTCAAGGTCTCGATGGACTTGTTCATTTCGGCCATGCGGCGATTTACTTCCAGCAAGGCGATCTCCTGTTCCTCTTTCAGGCGACGTTGCAGGTCCAGCTTCAAGGTTTCCAGCTCGAAGTTGCTTTCTTCCATGCGGCGATTCTGTTCGATCTCGGCTTCGCGAATGCGGCCCTCTTTTTCCAGGCGCGTCAGGGACAGTTCATGCTCCCGCTCCACTTGAAGTTGCCGCATGGCAATCTGGGCGTCCTGAATTTTACTTTCCTTATCCAGTTTGCCGGTCTCCAGCTTACGCTCGGATTCCAGTTTTTCCAGACGCGTCTTCTCATTACGCGTGTTGGCTTCCAATGCGATTTGCTGTTCCTTTTCCAATCGCAGCATGGACAGGTCGTGTTCGTGCTCGGCCAGCATTCTGTTTTTCTCGATCTCTGCTTCCTCGACTTTACCTTCTTTTTCCAGGCGACTCATCTCCAGTTTGCGTTCCGAGGTGAGCTGCTCCATGCGGGTTTTTTCATTGCGCGTGTTGGCTTCCAGGGCGATTTGCTGCTCCGTTTCCAGACGCGTTCGTTCCGCTTCCAGGCGCATGTCGTTGCGATACTTCGCCTGAAGATCATTGAAGACCGCCTCGGACATGACGCGCACGTGACGAATGCCCACCTGATGAAACACGATGCCCCATTTTTCCTCAATGCGTTGCAATTGCGCTTTCAAATCCCGAGCTATGTCGTCCTTCTTGCGGTGCGCGTCCTCGATGGTCATATTGGCTATGACGTGACGAACGGCTTCCACGCAAATGAGGCGCAGTTCGTGATTGGTGGGCGCCATGGGGTCGTCCTCGTCGAAGAGGTCCAGGGATTGCACGGCTACATCCGGGCGCTCCGGATCGATCTGCCAACTGGCGAAACCCTCGATGCCCAGGCCCTGGAAGTGAATGTTCGCGTTATCGGTGGAGAACTCCAGGGTTTGAATGGACGCGGGTATGCGTAGAAATTTTCGAAACAGGCGGAAGCGCCTGCCGCCCAGGACCGGTTTGACTTTCGTCGCGCCGATTTGCACCAGGTATTCATTGGGCAAGGCTGTTTCAAAAAATAGGCTGCTCAGTTTCTTCCGTTTCCTCATGTATTGTTTGGTATCGCTTGTCGCCATGTTGGCCTCCTCGGTGCGCCGGCATCGTTAAGTGAATTGAGGTCGACCGTCTTTTCGGTAAACCAGATATGGGACGAAAGTTAGTCGCGAATCCCAACGCGAAATCGGTTGGGGAGCGCGCGGCGGGAAAAATTTAACGGAAAGATCGCTTACGGGGTCCCGTGCTGTACGGAGGCGATTGAATAATAAGCCAGGGGTTTACCGCGAAGGACGCGGAGAAGAAAGCGCCTCGCATTTCGATGGCGCGGCAAAAGCAATTACAGGTGGCTGAGGATCTCGTGGTAAGCTTGTATTAGTCGGCTTGCCTGGCGTGGACCGATTTGCCCTGGGGCGTGCCAGGTGGCGAAATAAT
>CAZGYS010000762.1:0-1161 GCA_964530305.1 uncultured Leptospiraceae bacterium | reverse complement strand
GGGCTCGTTGTCCGGAAGACTGTGGTGGTACAACATCCCGTCGCGGATGGCACCGTATGCTTTTTGAATACGCTGCTTGATGGAATTTAGATTTTCAATCTCATCAAACTTGAAGCCGGGCGACTTCACGGCTGCTTTATGCAGGCTGACCTCAATGCTCTGGTCTCTGTAGAGTATTAACGCCGTAGAAACGGCTCCGGATCCTGGGCCCATCGGTTTCATAACCAGCATGGATATACCGCGAGTGCTTTCGTCTCTATCTTGAATGGAAGCAAGTTCTTCAAGTCGGGCGCGTACTTGTTCGGAGTGGAGTCGACTATTTTCGCCGGCGATGAAATCAAATCTCTCGCGATAATTCTCCCGCCTGACTTTCTCCCGCTCTCGCCGCGCGATGTCGCCCGACAGCACCGCGCCTTGCTCATGTTCTTCGGGAGCAAGGCGATGAAAGAGACGCAGGTTGTTTACGGTACGCCATTCATTACTCGTAAGATACGCATCACGCACTTCGTCCAGAGGTTGAATCTCGCCCGCGGCGATGCGCGTCTTGAAGTCGTCGTAGTCGAGTTCACGCTCGCGGCGTGATCCTTGTTTTCGGAAGTGCATGTTCGCCGAGCTTTCCGTCAGGGCGATTGTTTTGCGCGCATGGCGTCCAGTTCTTCTTCCAGCTTACATTTGTGGTAGTTGCCGGGATTCAAAGCGGCGCCGATCCAACCATAGGCTTCCTGGGAAGCCACCACGTGCAGGTCCCAGCCCTGCACCAGATGCGGACACTCCATGACGCCGTCCTTGCAGAGAATCTGGGCCGCTTGCGGTTTCGGATAGGCCCAGGCGGAGGCGTGGTACAGGCATTTCTTTTCCACCGCGGCGATGCGTTGCATGTGGCGGGCGGCCTCCTCGAACTGGCGAAAGCGCGCGATGACGGGTTCGATGAGTTTCGGATCGAAGTAGCCCCGCGCGGCATTGTAAGCCAGGCGAATGACCAGCTCCCGGGAAAAATCCTGGTTTTCGCCGGACTTGCGCGACATCTCCAGCAGAAAGCGGGCCACCTTCAAGACCTGGGGAATGATGGCCGCGCTTTGATCATCCAGGCTTTCGGCCGGACCGTCCTCGCCGGCGTTCTCAACGTCTTCGCCATCGGAGGAGTCTTCCGCTCCCATGTCG
>CAZGYS010000761.1:0-3133 GCA_964530305.1 uncultured Leptospiraceae bacterium | reverse complement strand
GTTCGAGGCGATCACAGAAACGTACGTGCCGTTGCTCGTCATGTTCGATCGGCTCCGGGACGAAGGCATTCCGTTTCAGCTGACGATGACGATGACGCCTCCGCTGCTGGAGATGCTTCGCGACAATGTCCGCCGCGGAGAAGCTCCTTCGCCGTTGCTTGATGCCGCGAATATTCTTTATTGCGATGTAGCCGATTGCGAGAACCCGGAGGGTTGGGCCGCTGTAAACGACCTTTCGCCCTATGCCGGATACCGATATTTCATACCCGTCATGACGCCGTCCTTAAAAGTGAAGTTCGCCCAAATCGCGGAGAAGGCGGGTTTGGTTCCGGCTGATTCGGCCGGGCATATCAGCGTTTGTGGGAACCTGGAGCCGTTCGCGCGAAATGCTTGCGTCTTTCAAAGCGGGGTCAGCCTGGGCGGAGCGCACCGTATCGGTAAACATAATTACTTCGGTGCCAATACGTCGCTGGGACATCATGTGGAAATCGGTGATTGTTGTTACATCGGTCATTCGGTGGTCATCGCTTCGCGCACTACCGTCGGCGACAATTGCTATATATCAAATGGAGCCATGGTCGTGGATAATGTGACCATAGGAGATAATGTCACTATTGCAAGCGGTTCCACGGTTTTTCGCGATGTACCGTCCAATACAACGGTTATCGCGCGAAGCGCCAGGATGGTAGCGGGATGACTTGTCGCGTGGTTACATTGTGTTACGGCAACAGCGAAATTCTGCGCCGGTCCTTTGAGAACTATTACGCTCACGCGTCGGGAGAAATGGAACACCTGGTGGTGGACAATCACTATCCCTTGAATTATGAAGAAGTGCGCGCGACAATTCACGAGTTGAAGGAGACGTACGATTTTCGGCTTCTGGATTATGGTTGGAACCTGGAAGGGTTCGGCATGAGTTATGAAAGGTTGATAGAATTCCTTCAATGGGACGACGATGATGCTTTTATTACTTTCGAATACGACTCGTTCGTGCTGGATTGGGGTTTTGACGTTG
Source organism: uncultured Leptospiraceae bacterium (assembly GCA_964530305.1). Lineage (GTDB taxonomy): Bacteria > Spirochaetota > Leptospiria > Leptospirales > Leptonemataceae > CAZGYS01. The sequence goes on along the minus strand of CAZGYS010000761.1, from coordinate 2,118 downwards.
CCCTTCGAGATTTTTTTAATCGCTTTCGTGATGAATTTTACGGCTACTTCCTGCGTAGTTATCGACCTTTCGCGGAATCACGCATGCGTCGTAAGGACTTTGGGAACTATTTTGAGTTTCCCGTGAACGACATCTTTAATCGTGGCTATCAGACGCTCTGCCTCGGGGTACGTGCCTTCAAAAAGTTGCGACGCATGCAAGCAGCGGATTATGTTCGCTTTCTCAATAAACAAGACACGCACAATGATCCGATCGGGTTGGTTTGCGCCGATTATCGCGAGGATTGGTTTCGCCTGAAGGAATACCTGGATCCTGAATATCTATACTATAAGAATTTTTTCATTACCGAGCAATTGCGCGATTCAAAATGGATATCCTTCGCCGACTATCTGGAAACGGAGCCGCGGCCGAACTTGTCCGCGGTTGAAATGCTCCGGGCCATGGAGGTTAGATATGAAGCCTGTTGAGGATTCACGACCCTTTATGGTGTATAGCTTCGACGAACGCCGTCATGATTTCGCGGCGATGTTCTCGAACAAGCTGGGAGGCCGTTTGGAGGAACTCCATAAGAATTATGTCATGCCGCTATTGAGTCCCGAGTACAATCGGACCCTTGTTGAAGGGAAGGAGGATATTCCTGAAATTCAGCGGTCCGCTTACGCTCTCATGCGTTCGCCTGGATTTCAGGAATCGTATCAAGCCTTCCTGCGGGAATACGTCGCGCCATTGTTCGCGGAGGAGCTCCTATTTCAGGCCGTGCCCAGCGCGAAGTTCCATTTTCCGGGAAATCGGGGAACGCCCGAATTTCATCGGGATTCGGATTTCGGTCATCCGCGCGAGGAAGTAAATATTTGGATTCCCCTGACCCGGGTGGAGCCTGGTTCGACACTCTGGATTGAACATGAAGATAGTCATGTGCCGGTGCTGATTGAAACCGATCAATTTATACTTTTCCACGGTTCGATTCGCGAACACGGTTCTCATATCAGTGATTCCAACAAAACCCGCGTCAGTATCGACGCTCGCGTGTTGCGCGTTCGCGACTGCGAAGCGGTGGCCGAGGGCAAACAATCCGAAATAACGGGCACTCGTTTCGCGGCCGGAGAATATTATGAACGATTACGGTGAATACCTCCGGGAAGATTACGAGCATTATCGCCGCAACATGCCGTGTTCCTGGTCTCAATTCGGCGAAGATATGATATGCGATTTTCTCTTCGGACCGGGAAGAAAGAAGGATGGGTTCTACATTGATATTGGAACGTTTCAACCGGACACGGGAAACAATACTTTCATGTTCCATCAAAGAGGTTGGTCCGGGATATGCGTAGAGCCCAATATTGAACTGATTGAAGTAATAAAAGCTGCTCGGCCGAGAGATGTGGTTGTAAATTGCATGATTACGGAGAAAACCGACGTAAATAATTATTATTATTTTCAGGATGAATTTCTCGCGCCCCTGAATTCCAGCGATGCGAAACGCGGCAAAGCCCTTGCTGAATTCTTTGACACGCCGGTTCGAGAAGCGCAAGTCCAGAGCCTGACGATCATGGATCTGTATGAACGTTACGTGAAAGTTACGGGACGCGAAGTCGACATACTTTCCATCGACGCGGAAGGCGATGAAGAAAAGATTTTGTTCGGGATCGATTATGTTCAATTAAGGCCGCGCATTATAGTGGCGGAACTCGAAGAGATGAGTGGAGAGGAGACCCGTGCGAAAGTCATGGAATTCATGAAAGGAAAGGGTTATGTCGTGGCCGCTTCCAATTTCTCTAATTGCGTGTTCGCCCGTGAGGATTTCTATTCCGAGAGATTCGGATTTACACGGAAAATTTTCAACAATGAGTAAATACCTTACATTCGCCGGGGACGATGTTCCCCATGGAGAACTACTCGCGGATCTGGAAACATACGCGGTTTTTTTCACGGCCGAATTCAATAATCTTGATACCGGCGAGTTTCTCCTGAATCATCCGGAAAAACTTGGTCGGGATTTTTCATTCTATCTCTTTGAAAATTTCTGGTACCAGGAGTTTAATCCGGATGAGAAAGATCCGTCCCGAATCCCTCGTCCGGTTTCCTCCACTACTCGAGACCTGGTAGGGCATTTGAAGG
>CAZGYS010000760.1:0-3133 GCA_964530305.1 uncultured Leptospiraceae bacterium | reverse complement strand
TTATGTCCAGTCCCTTCATTTCCAGGCGTGAGCGGGGCGTATTCAAAAACGTAAACATGAATCGCGTAGCCGGCATGCGAATGTTCGGGATATGATTCAGAAAATGGACCGGCAGGGTCTGGTGCGCGTAGCCGCCCATTACCGCGCGATGAACCCTTTGCGCGAGTTCGCCGGGATCCGGTTTGTCGGTCAGGTCGATGCGCACGACCAGTAGATTAATGAAGTAGCCGATTAATTCCTCAAGTTCACCTCGATTGCGATTGGCCGCCGGCGTATAGGCGGAGAAAAAATCGCCCGCGCGAAATTCCGCTTCATGCTCCAGGGCCATGACCCAGCCTGTAAGCAAGAGTGTAAACAGAGTCGTATGGCGTTCGCGCGCGCATCGTCGCAGGCGTTCCGTAAATTCACCCTGGAACAGTCCGTGTATTGAGAGGCCCGTGCCGCGCGGTTCGCGCACCGGTTCGGGAGCCGAGTTCTCCCGAAGCAGGACCCGACCCCAGTATTCCAGTTCACGCTCCAGGGTTTCTCCGCGAAGCAGGCGCGAACGCTGATCCAGCGCGAAGTCCGCGTAGCGTGTGGTCGTTCGGGGCGGAGGAGGTTCGGTTCCGGCGCGCAGGGCGTCGTGAATTTCACCCAGTTCGCGAAAGAAAACGCTGAACGACCAGTAGTCGAAGATGATGTGATGGGCCGTGAATAAGAATACGGCGTGGTCCTCGGCCAGGCGCGCCAGGCGAGCTCTGTGAAGCGGCGCCGTTTCCAGGGGGAATTCGCGGTCGGCTTCATGGGCCATGATTTCGCGCAGGCGATTTTCCTGGTCGTCCGGATTCAGCCCGCGAAGATCGGATATGGGCAGCTCCACCGGCGAAAACTCTCGGACGTATTGAACGGCGCGACCGTTTTTCCAGGCGAAGACCGTTCGCAGGGAATCATGGCGGCGATACATTTCGTTCAGGCTTTCGCTTAGCCGGGCGGTGTCGAGGGTGCCGTGAACGCGAAAGGCCCAGGGTAAATTGTAGGCCGAGCCGCCCCCGCGAAGGTGCCAGAGGCGTTCCTGAGGGAAAGAAAGCGGAAAGGGGCCGTTGCCCTCCGCCCGGGACGCGTCGGGCGCGGCCTGGTTGGCGCGGAGTACGGCCCGCACGGCCTCGAGCATGTCCGAGGACTTCATGCGTCGGTTTTGTTTCCTCGACGAAGCATGCGTACGATCAGGCCCGGAATGTCCTCCAGCGGCTCTCGACGCGTGATACGGGTGGCGTGGATATTCAGGATTTCAAAATCTTTTTCGAAGATTTCGCGCAAGCCGGTGATGCGCTTTTCCTTTAACTTTTCTTCTTCTTCCGCTGAACGGGGACTACCCTGGTTGGTTCCGCAAATCAAAAGAAAGGGAGCTTCGGGAGCGGACCATTGGAGAACCGTGCGAAGGTAGTCCGCGTGAAACGCGGCCGGCAATCCGTGCAGACAACCGCGGTCCAGAATTACATCGTATTTGTCTTCGTCGGGTTTGTCCCGGCAGATGTCGAAGACGCGAAAGGAAAGCGAATCGCCTCGATTGCCGAACTGTTGCTCGGCTCTGGCAATGGCCGAAGGCGCGCAGTCGATGCCCAGTACGCGATACCCCTGGTCCGTCAGCCAGGCGGCGATTTCGCCGCCGCCGCATCCCACGTCCAGGATGGAAGCGCCCCGGGGGAACCAGCCTTCCTCCACGACCGCGCGCACCGAGGGTGGAATGTCCAGGATTTGCCAGCCGGGAATGTAGTTTTCGCGGGCCCAGCCGTCTTCCCACACCTGGTTCAACTGGCGTGAGGCCCATTGCATGTCTTGCCGTTTATTTTCGGTTTCTTTCATTTGAATCTATCGCCCGATTGAAGCATGGCGGCGATGCGGGCCACGGTTTCGAAGTTTTCCAGGAGCACGTCCTCGGGATTGATTTCGATCTTGAACTCGTCACGCATGAAATTGATCAGGCGAATGACGCCGATGGAGTCGATGACGCCGCGGTCGAATAGATGCAAATCGTCCGTCAATTCGATCTCGGGACGGTCGTAGAGGAATTCGCGGGAGATGAACTCCCTGATCTTTTCCGTCAACGCTTCGGTGTTCGGTTGGCCGGTTTCCGTATTTTCCATGTGTAATGCCTCCTCCTGATCAATTCAGCGATTGGTCAGGTATTCAAGTCCTTTTCTGGTAAAAGTTTTTTATCGATTTTTCCCGTGCTGGTCATGGGCAGGGAATCGCGCAGGCTGATTTCACCCGGCACCATGTAGGCGGGGAGTCGTCGCGCGCAGTGGCGCAGTATGTCCGCTTCGGCCGGGCTCGTGCCCGGGCGCGCCATGAGTACGGCCCGCAGCACGTGCCCGAATTCCTCATGGGGCACGCCGATGACGGCGGCCTTTTCCACGTCCGGATGTTCATGCAGAACGGCTTCGACTTCGCGCGGTTCGATGCGATAGCCCCGACTTTTGAGCATGTCGTCGCGTCGCCCCAGAAACAGATAATCGCCCTGGTCGGTGAGCTTAACGAGATCTCCCGTGCGATAGGTCATACGACCCTGGTCGTCGGGTTGCATGACCCGGGCGGTGGCGTCGGGCGCATGGCGATAGCCGGCCATGAGCGTCGGGCCCCGCACATGGAGTTCGCCGATTTCTCCCGGTTCGATTCGTCGGCCGTGTTCGTTCAACGCGAAGACCACGTCGCCCGAGCACGCGCGACCGATGGGCAGATTTCCGCCGTCCTCCGGTATTTCCTCCACGGCGAAGGCCGTGCAAACATTGGTTTCCGTGGGCCCGTATAAGTTATGAAATTCGGCTTTCGCCCAAACGTGGCGCAGGCGACGCAAATATTTCAGGGGGAAAACCTCCCCCGCGAAGAGTACCACGCGCAGGGACGCGAACTCACGGCGTTCCGGTTCTCCCCGGGTGATCAGTTGAATCAGGGCGGAAGGCACGGAATACCAGATCGTGATGCCTTCTTTGTCGCTTGCATCCTGAAGCGCAATTCCGTAGTTTCTTCCGGCAACCTGCGTTATTTCGTTCAATCCGAACTTCGCAAGGCATCCCTTGTACACGCTCTCGTTGAAGTCCAAAATTTCGTCAGTATAGTTGTCTTCCTCGACAAGATCAGAAGCCACCACACTCCC
>CAZGYS010000759.1:0-3138 GCA_964530305.1 uncultured Leptospiraceae bacterium | reverse complement strand
CCATTGCCCCCGCAAATTTCCGCCAGGCCGAACGAAAGCAAAGCCAGGGCGATGCCGGACATCTGCTGAAAGACATGATTCATCCAATCGTATCGCGCCGCGCGACTGATGAGGAGTCCGCCGATACCGCCCACGGCGATTCCCACCACCGGGCCCATCAAGAGCTGGGTGCCGATGAAGGTGGCCCAGTATCCGGCGCCCTTACCCGAATCGCCCGCGGCCGCCAGCGAAATGAAAATCAAGACGGCGGGCAGGGCAATACCGTCGTTGAGTCCGCCTTCCACGTTCAGAGCCTGGCGAATGCGCGCGGGTACTTTCGGATTGGAAACCACGGCCTGACCCAGCGCCGCGTCGGTGGGCGCGAGAACCGCCGCGAGCACGGCCGCGCCGAACAGGGTAATACCCGGCAGCATGGCCCAGGCGATGCCCATGCCCAGCAGAATGGAGAGGGGAAGTCCGATGAGCAGCATGCGCAGGGGGAGGTCGTGATCCCGTCTGAGGAGCTTCAGGTCGATGCGCGAAGCGTCCGTGAACAGGACGATGACGATGGTGATCTCGGCCAGCAGGTGAATGATTTCGCGATGTTCGCCGATCTTGACCAGGCCCAGGCCGGGACCAAGCAGCAGACCCAGACCCGCGAAGACCATGGGCGCCGTGACGACCGAGGATTCGAGTCGCCGCGAAACCAGACCAAAGACCAGCACGGCTCCCGCCAGGATCAAAAATATCGCCATATTGAAAGTACCTCCGAAGCGACTCGCGCGCGAAGCCGCCGCGATTAGTCGCCCGGAGGCGCGTTACCTTACACTGAAAAGTCGGTGCTCAAAAGAATTTGAGCAACAACTGAATCAGCTTTTTAACTTTAGGAGTGTAGGGCGGATACATGAGTTTCAAGGGCGCCAGGGTATTGTGTTTGAGCACGGCGCGCTCATGGGAGAAGGCCTTGAAGCCGAACCAGCCGTGGGAATTGCCGTGGCCGCTGTTGTTGATGCCGCCGAAGGGTAGATTCGGATGCAGGAATTGCAGGAGCACTTCGTTCACGCACGAACCGCCGGCCGAGGTCTCGGTCATGACGTGATCGATGTTCTTGCCGCTGCCGCTGAACATGTAGAGCGCCAGGGGTTTCTCCTTTGAGTTGACCAGGTCCACGGCTTCGTTCAAATTCGCGTAGGGCAGGACGGGCAGAACCGGTCCGAAGATTTCTTCCTTCATGACGCGCGTGCCCGGGCCCGCATTGGAAAGCACCGTGGGCGCCACGTAGCGATCGTCCTCGTCGAATTCGCCGCCGATTTCGACTTTCGCGCCGTTGGAAACCGCATCCTCGACCATTTCGCGCAGGCGAATTTGATGGCCCTTGCTGATGATGCGGGCGTAGTCCGGGCTGGCCTTTCTTGCGTCTTCGCTTTCGCCGTAGGAACTCTGAATGTTCTTTTTCAAGAGGTCCATGAACTTATCATAGTTCTTTTGATGCACCATGACGTAGTCGGGGGCGATGCAGGTCTGGCCGTTGTTCATGAACTTGCCCCAGGCGACCTTCTTGGCCGCGTCGTTCAGATTGGCGGTTTCGTCCACGATGACGGGGGACTTCCCGCCCAGTTCCAGGGTTACCGTGGCCAGATGTTCCGCGGCCGCCTTCATGATGATCTTACCGACCTTGGGACTGCCGGTGAAAAAGATATGATCAAATGGTTTCGCAAGCAGGGCCTGGGACGCTTCCACCGCGCCTTGCACCACGGCGATTTCGTTTTCCGGAAAAACCTGGGCCAGCAGTTCCGCGGTGAGTTTACTCGTGGCGGGGGTGAACTCGGAGGGTTTGATGATGGCGCAATTGCCCGCGGCCACCGCGCTGATGAGCGGCCCGAAGGTCAGGTTAAAGGGAAAATTCCAGGGCGCGATGATCAGGCACACGCCTTTCGGCTCGTACTGCAACTCGGCCCGGGTGGTCAGAAAAGCCATGTTGGGGTCCACGGGGCGCGGCTTCATCCACTGCTTCAGGTGCGCTATGGCGTGCTTGATTTCGGACGTAGCCACGTAGATTTCGGAGAGGTCGGTCTCGGCCGAGGGTTTTTTGAAGTCCGCGTAGAGGGCCTGGTGGATGGCTTCGCGATTGGACTCGATGACCTTGAGGAGCTTCTTTAATTTCTGGATGCGTTCTTTTGCCGTGGTCCGGCCGACATTGTAGCGATTGGCCTGCATGGAATCGAAGAGCTCATCGACTCGCTTTTGCATGGCCGCGGTGTCGGCGCCGTTGGCCGCGGCGGGTGCCGCCGCGAGGATTTGTCCGCTGGATTTTTCGGCGACTGTTGCTGGCATGATTTTCCCCCGGCGTCTCGACCGCATGAACGGGTCTACGCCTTGCTTATTATTGAGGCGATTCTGAATCCGGGGTCCCTGAATTTCAATCAGAAACGAATATTCATATAAAGAAACGATGCCGGGTCCCGGTGGCCGTCCTTGCAAGAGGCTGAACGACCCGGACGATACTACCGGCGCTCCCGTATTGCACTAAAATAAGTCAGTGAGTGTACTTAATCCAACCCAAAAATCGCCAAATTGCCATTTTTCAGTGCGTTTCGGGGCCAATTAAAGCCGTATTTCTTGAAAGTAGGCGGGCCGAAGGGGAACTCATGGAAAATCGCCTTCTTTCGGACGATATATCGGAAAAATTAAGCGATTTCAGAAATTTTTAAGTGATTTCCGATCACCTTGCCTGGGCCGGCATGACATCTGCAACAGTATGGTCAGTTACTACGCAAAAGGGACCAGGAAAAAAAGAAAAGGAAGAGTGTCCGAGACGAAAAACAAACAGATACACAAACAAAGTAGTAACGAACCAAAACAAAAACACAGATACAGTTCGAAAGAGAATCGAAAAAGAGTTAGAGAAGAGTTTAGGCGAAAAATCGGGGAAAAACAACAAATAGTTTCCAGAAAGAGAGTTTAGCGAAAAAGAGTTAGAAAGAGATTTCAGACCGCGTCCGGCGACATCACAAACAAAAAGCAGACGCGATATGAAACCCGGCCCGAAGGTCGGGTTTCGTCGTGTACAGACCCTCCACCGCGATTTCCCGCTGGACTCTCCCCCCGGGGGAGACATTTTCATGGTCCCGTACTACAACACGGGCGTTCCTCCAAAAC
>CAZGYS010000758.1:0-3161 GCA_964530305.1 uncultured Leptospiraceae bacterium | reverse complement strand
TCCCTAATAGATATTTAATATTGATATTGAAAGTGCCTTAAGTAATACTACTGAAAACATACACGAAACTTACCTTACGCTTTTACTAAATTTGAATTAAGATACGCGAACACGCGACGTTAACCGGAAAAAAAACGCTATATTTATTTTTTTAATTGACTCAAAAATTATATCACATTTAGTTGCTGCTAATATGAGTTCAAACGATTTAGTATTGGCAATGGGCACGGCCTTTCGAGGAGCGATGGACATCATTCGCGAAGGCATGCCTAAAAAAGAAAAACAGTCGACGCTTGCCCTTTCCATTCTGATTCACGTGGAGAAAACGCCTCAAGTTTCGCAGGGTGAACTTGGCAAACGTCTGCGTCGGGACCCCATGACCATGAGTCAGGCGGTTCGAGCACTACAATCATCAGGCCTGGTTGTAAGTAATCCGGATACCACCGACCGTCGCGTTAAGCGATTAACGGTTACCAAAAAAGGAAAGACCCTGGGCGATAGCCTTGAATCGGGTGAAGCTAAACTGCTTGCGCAACTCGCGAAGGAGTGGGGCAAGACTCGCGTTAATCAATTTTCAAAAGATGTTAACGAGTTCAATGATTTCCTTACTCGTCTGAAAGAATAACCTTCTTAACAATATCCACAAGCGAAAGCCGTCCTTCCGTTTAACGGGGACGGCTTTTTTAGTTTTAGAGGGAAAAGTCTTAAGAAGGGTCGATGATGTAGACGGGGCGTCCACCTAGATTCGCGCGGCCCTTAATGAAGCGATGTCGCGTATGCAAACTTTCCAGGTTGCGAATCAACTCCGAGGATTGAGACCCGATGACGGCGTCGGCCCACAGCGCGAAGACACGCCCCATGAACTTCATGATGAGTAAATCCGAGTCGGATTCCCGGGGCATGAACGCCGAACCGGGGTGAGGAAAAACGTTAATTTCCGCGCCTTCATATTCAGGCTCCCGACTCCGATCAGGCGCCTGTCTGCGTTCCAGGATCCGGCCGGGGGCGGCGAAACGCATGCCGCCCAATTCATAAATAAGCAGTGAATCGCCGCCGGCGTTCGCCGGTTCCGTTCCGGAGCCGCGCTCCCTCTCCAGGGCCGGGCTCAAAACCGCGCTGACCAGGGCATCGTCCAGGCGCTCAATCTGATGGTAAAGCCTGGCATGACGGCGCCGAGAACCGGAAAAATCGTCCCTCAAGGCGTCCAGGAGGGCCCGCAGGCGATTGGCCCTCTCCCGGACGTACATTGGCGCGGATCGCCCGATATTGACCATTTCCGCCGCGTTTTCCAGCAACTCGGAGTAGACCTGTTCGGTCTTCTGGTGTTCGGCCTCAAGGTCGAGCAGGCGCTGCTGGATACCTCGCGCGAGATTCCGAACCTGATCCTGGGTTTCCAGCGTTTTCTTCATGACGATGAAAGGACGCAAGCGCCTGTCCTTAGTTTCGAATCGCCGGCGCGCCATCTTGAGCCGCCGGCACGGACAAGGACGGGAAGGACGGGTGGATTTTCTACTTGCCCGGGCACGGTTTGCTTGATACTCATAAGCATCGCAAGCGCGTCTCCCGCGAGAATATTCCGAGTATGTACAATCCAGGTCAGAAAGGCATAGACAAGTCGGAAAAGTCGGTAGTCTACAATGAAGTTGAGCCGCCCGAGGACCTGGCGTCCTTCGTTCATCGCTTCTGGGAAATCAAAACCGAGGTGAAGCTGGCCGATGATTTTAATTTTCACGTGCTTCCGGATGCGTGCGTCCACGCGGTATTCAATCTGGCGGACCCGCAAGCGGCGGGACTCACGGCCCTGCGCGTCACGGCCGAGGTACTGAATCTGGGTCGCGAATTCCATTTCGTAGGCATCCGATTTCTTCCCGGCGTCTGGCAAGGCAACCAGGACGAGTTCGTCGAAGGCGTTATTGATGCTCCCTACCGGGGAGCCCTGCCCCTGCTCGAAGTCGGCTCCGAACTACCCGGGTTGGATTTCGCGGGCCGGCAAGCGCTTCTTTCCGGGCTCGTTCGACGCCTGATCAAGGCGCGATTGGTGACCATTGATCCGGTAACCACGAACCTGCTCGCGAACATCGACGAAATTGAAACGGTGGCGGACATGGCCAACGCCGCGGGCTTATCGCCTCGCCAGCTCCAACGCGTGCTGCGTCAAACAACCGGCTTTTCGCCTCACGACTTCTTGAAGGTCCTACGCCTGCAACAATCGTTCACGCGAGGCTATCTGGAATTCTACGCCGACCAATCGCACTACATACACTCCTTTCGCAAAATTACCGGATACACGCCCTCGAAATACGCGCGTAAGTTCGGTGTCTGATTTCTACAATTTTCGTGTCCGATCCATACAATACAGTCGCGTCCATGGCGACTATACTCTCGTCATAAGAATTCAAACACGAGGATTGGACATGAGAAAAGCAGGCTTCTTCGACATTTACGTCGACGATATGAATCGAGCTCAAAAATTTTACGAGACGGTGCTCGATACCAAACTATCAAACATGGACGACCCCAACGACGCTTCCGTTGAAATGCGATCCTTCGCCGACGACTTCAAGTCCCACGGCGCGGGCGGCGCGCTGGTCAAGGTTCCCGGCGCGAAACCCGGCGCCGGCGGCACCATGATCTATTTTTCGTGCGAAGATTGCGTGGTCGAACAAGGTCGCATCGAGCAAGCCGGCGGCAAGGTCGTTCGCCCCAAATTTTCCATCGGCGAACACGGCTTCGTCTCCCTGGCATCGGATACCGAAGGCAACATGATCGGCTTTCATTCGCTTCAATAGGCGGTGTTGGCAATCCCCTCCCTCGATGATCCGAATCTCGTCCGGGGATTGCCAACACCGCTGTAGTTTCCGATGCTCCTGGGTTCAGAACCGCGAAATACGTATCGCCGTCACACGGAGCGCCCGGCGCGAAATAAGCTTGACAAGCAATCCAACATGAATTTCGCGCAAACGCGACATCACGAAGAATCTGATGCACGAAATCAACCCGACGAAGCGGTTAAGGGGTCCGGGGACATCCGCAACACGTCGCTCTCGGCCCTCCGTGGCCTTCGCGACATCCCTCCCATCCAGGTCGGGACCCGGCGGGGGTCGCCGGTACGGAGGCCGGCGTGTCGGGCGAGGCATGGATGTCGAAAGCCCGACGCAGGG
>CAZGYS010000757.1:0-3166 GCA_964530305.1 uncultured Leptospiraceae bacterium | reverse complement strand
CCTTCTTCTCCCCTTCCCCGACCTTCTTCGCCTGCACGACCTTACGCCTGGCCGGGCCCTGTTGTCCGGTATGCGTGAGTTCGTGAGCCAGCAGCTCCTTGCCCGCGTTGCTTTCGGGTTGATACTGTCCCTTGCCGAAGGCGATGTCCTTACCCACGGTGTAAGCCTTCGCGTTCAAGTCCTTCGCGGTGGATTCGGCGTCGGAGCCGATGTGCAGGCGAACGTCGCTGAAGTCGTAGCCCATGCGGGATTCGTAAAAATTGCGCTGGTTTGCGTCCAGGGGCCGGCCGCCGCCGGCACGCATGGAGTTGACCCTGGCTTCCAATCCGGCCGAGGTTTGACCGCCCGCGGCTCCCATCCTCCCCTGTGTCCGAGCACCGGCACCGCTTTCCGAGCGCTGGCTAATCATCGGCGGCGCCTGGTTTTCGGATTGGGGTTCGCACTTCGCGCAACGCCGTTGCACCAGGGACTTCGTTTGCAGTTCGGTTCCGCAACTCGTGCATTTGCGTTGAATGCGATTGGGCTGGGCCGGCATGCTCATGACGCGGCGAGCCGTAGCGTCGGCCTCCTGTTCGTATTTATCATTGCTCGCGCCCACATGGAGCTGAGTCTGAATGAAGAGTTTCCGACGGGCCTGCTCGACGACGGATTGATCGTTGCGTGAATGCGCGCCGACCATATTCCCCGCGAGATGGGAAGCACCGGGACGATGATTACTTTTACGGACTCGTTCGCGTAGTTTCGATTTGGGTCGTGACATGGTGAAGCGGTCGCATGTTCAACGGCTCCGCGAAATCGCCAAACCCTTTTTCTAAAATAAGCCTGCACATACTTTCGCCGAAAAGCAGGTAAGCCCGCGCAAAAGTCTTGAAACGCGTCCCTGCATCCATGTTACCAGTAGAAGTATGGCGAAGCATCCGGTTCGAAATAAACAACACCCTTCCGGCGAAACCGATCCCGGCCGCGACCATCTCATGCTGGAATTGGAAGGCATCGAATTCCTTGCGCGCAAGGCCCTGGGTGAGGAGTCGGCCGATGGATGGGAGGCTCACGGAAATCGCATTGAGAAATTTCTGGATACTGTCCCCGAAACCCATCTGATAAGCCTGCGGCGAAGATTGGGTCTGTCGGCCCTGGAAATGGACGCCATACTGATTACGGTCGGAGCATCGCTGTCGCCCGAATTAAGTCGCCTCTACGCTAAACTACTCCGGAATCCCATGCGAACGGGCGTTACGCCCGAACTGACGGCTCGCATCCTGTCCCTTTCGCCCCGGGAAATCGCGGAACTGTTGGAAACCCTGCTCGGAGATACCCCCCTGGTGAGTCTGGGACTGTTCCACGCGGCGGAGCATGATCCCGCCGAACCTTTACTGACCACGCCCCTGGTTTGTTCGCGCGAGTTGATTCAATATTTTCTCAACGGCGGTACTCCCGATTCAGTAACTTCGCGCCATGCAAGGGTTTCCCGGTCGAACACACGACTTGCGGATCTGCCCCTGGAGTCTTCCACCCGCGAAGCGTTACGTCAAATCGAAACGGTAATTCGCGATAAGTCCCCCCAGGAACCCCTGAACCAGGTATTTCATTTCAGTGGACCGGCCGGCGCGGGCAAGAGTCAATCCGCCGCCGCGATTTGCCGCGCCGGAGATCTACGCACCGTGCATGTCGACATGAAAGCCCTTGTGGAGGAAGGCCATGCGCTGGAGCGCGCCCTGGAGGAAGTCTGTCGCCTGGCGTATTTGTACGGCATGGCCCCGGTTTTCGAAAATTGGCAAGCCCTGGATGATATGGTCGGCCTGGGAGAGCGGCGTCATGCTTTCATAAGGCGCGCGGCGCGATTGCCTACGCCTTTGTTTATTACATCTTCGCCTCGCACCGATTTTGAATTCGAGAACAAGGCCCGGCTGGTCGAACTTGAGTTTGAGGCCGCAACGCGGCGAACGCGCGAACGTATCTGGTCCAATTACCTCAACGGCCTGACCATAAGCGAGAGTCTCACTCCCGAACATCTGGCGGGCGCCTTTAATTTTACTCCGGGCCGCATTCAAACGGCCTTCGAATACGCGCGCAACCAGGAAAATGTCCTCAAAGGCAACGTGCAAATATCGGAGGAAACATTGCTGGCCGGTTGTCGCGCCATGAGCAATCGCAATCTCTCTAAACTGGCGACTCGCGTGGAACATCGCTTTCAATGGAAGGATCTGGTACTGCCGGACGAAACCATGGAACAATTGCGGGACATTCCGGACCACATCGTTCACGGTCGCGTCGTCCACGACGAATGGCGATTGGATCTAAAGAGTACCGGCGGGCGCGGCCTCAACGCCCTGTTCTCGGGTCCGTCGGGAACGGGTAAGACCATGGCGGCGAGCATCATCGCGGGAGATCTCAAACTGGAGATGTATCGCGTGGACCTGTCCAGCATCATAAGCAAGTACGTGGGCGAAACCGAAAAGAACCTGGGAAAAATCTTCGCGGAGGCCGAGGGTTCCAACGCCATCCTGTTCTTCGACGAGGCGGATTCGCTGTTCGGTAAGCGCGGCGAAGTCAAGGATGCCCATGATCGTTACGCGAACACGGAGGTGAACTATCTCCTGCAAAAGATGGAGGACTTTCGCGGCATAACAATTCTGGCGACGAATCTGCGCGAAAACATCGACGACGCCTTCCTGCGTCGCCTGCATTTTATCGTGGAATTTCCGTTTCCCGACATTCGAGAAAGAACCCGCATCTGGCGCGGCGTCTTTTCGTCTGAAACGCCGCTGGATAAAAATCTGGATCAGGAATTTCTGGGGCGCGTACTGCGCATCCCCGGCGGCAACATCATGAGCATTGCCCGCAATGCCGCGTTTCTAGCCGCCGCGGAAGGCCGGCCGGTGGGCATGAATCAAATCCTGCGCGCCGCCAAGCGCGAATTCGAAAAAGAGGGTCGGCCCTTTATCCCGGCGGAGCTGGGTAAATATCGCGATTATCTATCGCTATAAACCCGAGTCGATTTCGCGGGCTTTCCCTTGACGTCCATCGGGCGAAATTAAAATATTTCCCCATGGAAATACTGCGCACACCCGACGGATGTTTTGCCGATTTGCCCGGCTATGATTTCGAGCCTCACTATCTGGAACTACCGGAGACGGGCGGTCTGCGCATGCACTACGTGGACGAG
>CAZGYS010000756.1:0-3167 GCA_964530305.1 uncultured Leptospiraceae bacterium | reverse complement strand
ATCGGCGATGACAACGGGAGCGCTGGTGGCTCCGCCGCGCGAACCGACGGCTTCCATTTTTTCCACGACGTCCATTCCGTCCACGACCTTGCCGAAGACGACGTGCTTGCCGTCCAACCACTCGGTTTTGACGGTACAGATAAAGAATTGAGAGCCATTGGTGCCCGGGCCGGCATTGGCCATGGAAAGCGTGCCGGGACCTTCGTGCTTCAGATCAAAGTTTTCATCCGCGAACTTGTCTCCGTAAATGGATTCGCCGCCGGTGCCGTTGCCCCGGGTAAAGTCTCCACCCTGACACATGAACTGGGGAATAATACGGTGAAAGGCGCTACCTTTGAAATGGAGGGGTTTGCCGCTGTTGCCCGTGCCTTTCTCTCCCGTGCACAACGCGCGAAAGTTCTCGGCCGTTTTAGGTACGGTATCCGCGAATAGTTCGAAGGTCACGCGGCCGGCGGCGTCTCCGCCGATGGTAATGTCGAAAAATACTTTTGGGTTCGCCATGTTTCGTCAGGCTCCTTGTTTTTGCTGAAACAGAAACACCCGCCCGCGGCGACCCGCTCAAGGATTTTTTGTTTTATAAACAAAAATAATGCGAGCAATATTTTCAGACGAAAATCAATTTTGCTCCATGAAATCCCTGCTGCTGTTGCGCCACGCGAAATCGAGCTGGAAGGACCTGAATCTGGACGATCATGATCGCCCCTTGAACAAACGCGGCAAACGCAATGCTCCTCGCATGGGCCGGCTCATGAAGGAAAAGGGCCTGCTGCCCGATTTGATCATCACGTCCACGGCGAAGCGAGCTCGCAAGACCGCCGTGAAGGCCGCTCGGGCCGCCGACTTTCAGGGGGAAATCATCCAGGCCGCCAAACTCTACCACGCCGAGCCCGAGGAGATGCTCCAGGTGCTGGGAACCCTGGGTCGCGGTCCCGCAAGCGTCATGCTTGTAGGCCACAATCCAGGCATGGAAGAACTATTGAACATGCTCCATGGTCGGGACGAGGAAATGCCTACGGGAGCTCTGGCGCATCTGGAGGCGAAATTAGACGATTGGAACGAACTATATTCCGCCGCCCGCGACGGCCTCTCGGAGCGCGCCGCCTTGATGGAACTCAAGGGTTTCTGGAAACCCCGCGAACTGCCCGAGGACTGAACGAAGCAAGCAAGGTCCGGCGCGAATCGCCGGCTATCCCGCCCCGCCGGTTCAAGGCTCCACGAAGGGGCCGGAGTCCCGGTCTTCGGTAATGTCTCGGCCCTGTTTGTCCTTGATGCGCTTACGAATCAAGAGCGCGACGACCGCGACCGCGGCGATGGCGAAGATCACCATGTTACCGCGCTTGACGTAATCCATTACAATCTCGCCGAAATTGTAGACCAGGGTGAACAGCAGGGAAACCGAAATAGTACAGGCGATGAAATCAAAAAGCGCGAACTTCGCGAAATTCATTTTGCCCAGGCCGGCCGTAAGAAAAAGAGCATTGCGCACGCCGAAGGGAATGAATCGCCCCAGCACCAGGGTCGTCGCGCCGTATTTTTCATAATAGGCGGTGACCTTGTCGATCTTTTCCCGATCAATGAGACGCGCGAAGAACTTAATCTGAAAGATGCGTGGGCCCAGCGTTCGCCCCAACCAGTAGCAAATCAAATCGCTGAAATAAGCGCCCAGGTAAACACCGAAAAAAAGCGGAATGATATAGCTGGGATTTTTCGCCGCCAGCAAGGCCGAGATGAAAATCATCGCGTCTTCGGAGACCGGAATATTGAATCCCGCCAAAAGCAGGAGCCCGAAGACGATGAAGGGCGCGTATTCCACGTTCTGCTGAATAAACGGGAAGATGCTCGCGAAGAATGCCCCGATTTCCGAAAGTTTGGCCAGAAGCGGTTGAAAAAATTCCGAGATAGCGTCCATCAGTCGTCATTTGGCGGGACCTGGTCGGATGCACAAGCTGATTTTAACGATGCTTACCCTGAATGGTTCCAGTCAGGGAATGCGTTGATACGCATTCCCCAGACCGTCCGCCACCACTTCGGCCAGACCATCGGAAGTGGAAAGGAAAAAGCTCGCATCCAGAACCCGGGACGTGAACTTCCAACCCGCGGGCAAAGTGAGGCGATTTCCCAGGTCCGCAAGCTCCCCGAGAGTCAGCTCTTTATCCTGAATCCTACTGAAGGACTGCATAATAAATTTTCGGCCCGCGGGATCCTCCAACTCGTAAACCTCCCGGCCGGCACGATAATGAAAAGTCGTATCCCGGGTCACCCTGTTCACTTCATAAGGTTTTTCCAAACCGGGCAAGAGCACGCTCGCCACGCGATACATTTCGATTTCGCCGAACCTGGCCAGGGGGCCGCGCGCCCGGCCGGGATTGTTGAGAGTGATGCCGTCCAGAACCCAGAAACGCGGGCCGTTGAGAATCGCGTTTTCGAATCCGAATTCGGAGGCGATGGTTGCCGCATCCAACGCATCCCATTGTTCCTGAGGACAGGAATTCAAGGTCATGGTATTATAGACTTCAGCGCGAATGCCGCCGGTTTCGGTTTTAGCCAGCAGGACTTCGCAGTACCGAAAGTTATGCAGGGAAAAAGTTAAAGTCCGGAGCGCAAACAGCTCCGGAATGGCCGGGCCGGGCTCATCGCTTCCGGTATCTCTCGCGCAGGCCGCGGCGGCGACAATCAGCGTCGAGACCAGTAGAATCCGTGTAATCCAGTTCATTTTCGAACCTCCATGCCGCCAAGGATAACATGTGGGCGAACACACAGCCTCCAGATTCGAAAATGATCCGACGGATTACTGAATCAGTCGGTATTTTGGGGTGAAGCGGGAGTATTTCCCCGCCGACGAAATTCCGTGGGCGTCAAGCCCGTGTCCTCCTTGAAAGCCTTGTTAAAGCCCGCCAGGGAACGATAGCCCAGATCCAGGGAAAGGCGCAGCACCGGTAGTTCCAGGTCCTCCAGCAGGAGTCGTTTCGCCGCGGCGACGCGATAGCCGTTGACGAAGACATTAAAGTTACGATACCCCAGGACGTGATTGATGGCCCGACGCACGCGATACTGCTTTTCGCCGAGATGGGACGCAAGGCGCGCCACGGTCAAACCTTCCTCTCGAAAAAATTCGTCCTCCTGGCAACACCCCTCGACACGGGCCGCCAGCCCTCTTTCCACCCCAC